>JADGIB010000096.1 GCA_019683665.1 Solirubrobacteraceae bacterium | reverse complement strand
TCGAGGCCGCCGCCAGGACCGCGGCCATCGCCTCGGGCCCGTTGGGCAGGTAGGCGACGACCCGGTCCCCGGGCCCCACCCCCTGCGCCCGCAGCCCGGCGGCGATCCGCGCCGTCAGCGTCCGCAGCTCGCCCCAGGTCATCGCGTGCAGCGGCCGCCCCTCCCCGGCGTGCAGGAGCGCGACCGCCGCGTCGTCCTTGCCGCGGAAGACGTGCTCGGCGTAGTTCAGGCGCGCGCCGGGGAACCACTCGGCGCCGGGCATCTCGCGCCGCCCGAGCACCCGCTCGTACGGGGCCGAGGCCCGCACCTCGAAGAAGTCCCAGATCGAGGCCCAGAAGCGCGCGACGTCCTCGACCGACCACGCCCACAGGTCGGCGTACGTGTCGAAGCGGCGGCCCTCGCGGGCCTCGACCCATCGCCGGTAGCGCGTCAGCGTCGCCCGCTCGACCTGCTCCGGCGTCGGCTCCCACAGAACCGGCGGCGTGCTCGCGGACATGCGGGCAAACCTACTCGCGCAGGGCCTGGCGGCGCACCATTTCGACGCCGGCCACGACCACAACGACGAGCAGCCCGGCGGCGGCGAACGTGCGGATGCCGGGGACGAGCCCGAGCGCGAGCAGCCCCAGCAGCGCGGCGAGCGCGACGCCGTGGACGAGCTCGGGCCGCCCGCTCAGCGCCGGGCGCGCCCAGGCGCGCAGGCGCCGCGCCGGGCCGGCGGGCCCGGCCAGCCAGGCGGCGAGCGCGACGAGCAGCGCGAGCACGAGCGCGGTCCGCGCGACCTGGGCCAGCAGCGACGTGCCGATCGCCCACACCGAGCCGGCGGCGCCCTGGGCGGTCGCGGTCTGCGCGAGGGCGTCGACGACGGCGTCGCCGACGATCGACCGCAGCAGCAGGACGAGGATCGCGGCGACGGCGACGGCGAGCGCGCACGCCGCCAGCGTCTCGCGCCGGCGGCCGCGCGCGAGGGCGATCGCCGCGGCGAAGAGCGCGAGCGCGACGAGCGGGAGCGCGACGGCGAGCGCGCGCAGGAGCCGGACGGCGCGCTGCAGGGCGTCGAGCTGGTCGCCGTCCATGATCACGATCCGCCCCACCCCGTCCGGCAGCCGCTCGACGTCGATCTCGAGGCCGAGCCGGCCGGCGACCGCGGTCAGCAGCGGGCGCAGGTCGAGCACGACGGCGCCGCCGTCGCGGCGCAGGACGGTGCCGCGGTCCTCGACGAGGGCGAGGAACCGGTCGTGGGCGCGCCCGGCCGCCTCGACCCAGAGCCGCTGGACGCCCGGGGCGTCGAGGATCCGCCGCACGCCCTCGGTCAGCGGCTCGCGCAGCGCCCCGGCCGCCGGCCCGGCGATCCGGTCCAGCCGGGGCGGGAGGGCGGCCTCGAGCGCGCCGGCGACGTCGGCGTGCTGGTAGACCTCGTCGACGAGGTAGGCGGCGAGCGCCTCCTGCAGCGCCGGGTCGGCGATGAGCCGCGCGCTCGTCTCCCGCCACTCGCGCTCGTTGAGCAGCTGCCGGGCGCTCCAGATCGCGAAGACGGCCAGGACGGCGGCGAGCCCGCCGGCGACGACGAGGGACCAGACCGCGATCCGGCGGCGGCGGGACAGGGACACGGCGTGATCGTCGCGGGCGCGCCGGACGGCTTACAGTGCCGCGGGTGATCGACCGGCTCACCTGGCTCGGGCACGCCACCGTCCTGGTCGAGGTGGGCGGCGCGCGGCTGCTGACGGATCCCGTCCTGCGCCGGCGCGTGGCGCACCTGCGCCGCCACGCCCCGGCGGTCCCGGCGCCGCGCGACGTCGACGCCGTCCTGCTCTCCCACGCCCACCGCGACCACCTCGACCTGCCGACGCTGCGCAGGCTGCAGCCGCGGCCGCCGCTCGTCGTCGCCCCGCGCGGCGTCGGCCGCACGCTGCGGCGGCTCACCGGCGCCGAGGTGCGCGAGCTGGAGCCGGGCGAGACGACGGCGGTCGGGCCGGTCCGCGTCGTCGCGGTCCCGGCCGTCCACCGGGTGCGGCGCTCGCCGCTGGGGCCGGCGTCGGGCGCGCTCGGGTTCGTCGTCCAGCACGGCGGGCGGCGCGTCTACTTCGCCGGCGACACCGAGGCGTTCCCGCAGATGGCCGACCTCGGGCCGCTCGACGCGGCGCTGCTGCCGATCTGGGGCTGGGGGACGTCGCTGGGCCCCGGCCACATGGACCCGGTCCAGGCGGCCGACGCGGTCGCGCTCCTGCGCCCGCGCCTGGCCGTCCCGATCCACTGGGGCACGCTGCTGCCGCTCGGGGTCGAGCGCCGCCGCGGGCACGTCCTGCGCGACCCGGTCGACGCGTTCGTCCGCGCCGCGGCCGAGCGGCATCCGCAGACGCGGGTCGCGGTGCTCGCGCCCGGCGAGGCGGTCGACCTGTGATCGCCCGCGCGCTCGTCACCCTCGTCGTCTCGGCGCTCGGCCTGCTGCTCATGGGCGGCGTGCTGCCGGGATTCACCATTTCCGGGGCCGGGTCGGCGCTCGGGATGGCCGCGGTCTGCGGGCTGCTGAACCTCGTCGTCTGGCCGGTGGCGATCCGGATCGCGCTCCCGCTCACCGTCCTCACCCTCGGCGGCGCCGTCCTCGTCCTCAACGGCGTCGTCGTCGTGCTCGCCGCCTGGGTCGTGCCGGGCGTCGAGGTCCGCGACGTGTGGTCGGGCGTCCTCGTCGCCGTCGGCGTGACCGCGGTCTCGACGGTCGTCGCGTCGATCCTGGCCCTCGACGACGACCCGCGCGTCCACCGCCACCTCGTCCGCCGCGCCCGGCGCCGCGCCGGCGCCGCCGGGGGCGGCGAGGACGAGGTGCCGGGCGTCCTGTTCCTCGAGATCGACGGGCTCGCCCACGAGGTGCTCGTGCGGGCGATGCGCGACGGCAACGCCCCGACGCTCGCGCGCTGGGTGCGGGAGGGCAGCCACCGGCTCCTGCGCTGGGAGACCGACTGGTCGTCGCAGACCGGCGCCTGCCAGGCCGGGCTGCTGCACGGCCGCAACCACGACATCCCGGCCTTCCGCTGGTGGGAGAAGGAGCGCGGCCGGGCGATCGTGACGAACCACCCGCGCGACGCGGCCGAGATCGAGCGCCGCGTCAGCGACCGCCGCGGCCTGCTGCACGCCGACGGCGCCAGCCGCGCGAACATCCTCTCCGGCGACGCCCCGCACTCGCTGCTGACGATGTCGACGGTGCTCGAGCGCGGGCGCGGGCGCCTCGGCGAGGACTACGGCGCCTACTTCGCCAGCCCGTACAACCTCGCCCGCACCGTCCTCGCCGCGCTCGTCCACATCGGCCGCGAGCTCGTCCACGCGCGCCTCCAGGTCCGCCGCGACGTCCAGCCGCGGATCCGGCGCACGCTCGGCTACGCGCCGGTGCGGGCCTGGGCGACCGCCGTCCAGCGCGACCTGCAGGTCGCGACCGTCGTCGCCGACGCGCACGCGGGCCGGCCGGTCGTCTACACGACGTTCCTGGCCTACGACGAGGTCGCCCACCACTCCGGGATCGAGCGGCCCGACACGCTCGCGGTCCTGCGCGACGTCGACGCCGAGATCCGCCGTATCGCGGCGGCCGCCGCGCTCGCCCGCCGCCCGTACGAGATCGTCGTCCTCTCCGACCACGGCCAGACCCAGGGGGCGACGTTCCGCGACCGCTACGGCGAGACGCTCGAGGCGCTCGTGCGGCGGGTCTGCGCGACCGACCGCGTCGCCGCCTCCGGGTCGGGCCAGGCCGAGGCGCTCGGCACCCTCGGCGCCGCGCTGACCGAGGCGGCGGGCGGGCGCGGCCTCGGCGCCCGGACCGTCCGCACCGCGACGCGCGGCCGCCGGGTCGAGGGCGAGGTGCGCCTCGACCGCCCGGCGCCCGCCGCGCGCGACGGCGAGGACCCGGAGGTCGTCGTGATGGCGTCGGGGTGCCTGGGCCTCATCAGCTTCCCCGGGATCCCGGGCCGCGCGACGCGCGAGGCGATCGAGGCCCGCCACCCGGCGCTGCTGGAGACGCTGCGCACCCACCCCGGGATCGGGTTCGTGCTCGTGCGCAGCGCCGCCGACGGCGCGGTCGTCCTCGGCCCCGGCGGGGCCCGCCTCCTCGACGCCGGCCGCGTCGAGGGCGAGGACCCGCTCGCCCCGTTCGGCCCGAACGCCGCCGCCCACGTCGCCCGGACCGACCGGTTCCCGCACTGCCCCGACCTCCTCGTCAACAGCCGCTACTGGCCCGAGACCGGCGAGGTCGCCGCGTTCGAGGAGCTCGTCGGCTCCCACGGCGGCCTGGGCGGCTCGCAGTGCGAGCCGTTCGCGCTCGTCCCCGCGACGTGGGCGCTGCCCGGCGAGCCGGTCGTCGGGGCCGAGGCGATGCACCGCTGGATGCGCCGCTGGCTGGCCGACCTCGGCCACGAGGCGTTCCGCGCCGGCGGCGCGCCCCCGGCCTGACGCGGGGACCGCCGGGCCCCGGCCTACCCTTCCCGGGGTGCGGCTGGCCAACGTCCTCGTCGGCGACATCGTCCTCGTGAACCGCAAGGGCCGCGTGTTCCACGCGCTCGTCACCCACATCGAGCCGCACGGCCTCGGGGTCGAGCCGATCGACAGGCGGATCACGTACCGGCGCTGCGGCGCGCGCGAGGTCATCGGCCACTGGGCCCGGCGCGGGCGCCCGCAGGAGGGCGAGCCGACGCTCGCGCCGACGGAGCAGCAGCTCGAGCTCGGCCTGTGAGGCTCGCCCCGCAGGCCCCGAACGTCGAGCTGCGCGACGACCCCGAGCGCGGGCGGATCGTCGTCCTCGCCTTCCCGTACCGCGACGACGTCGTCGAGGCGGTCCGCCGCATCCCCGGCCGGCGCTTCGACTGGGACGCGCGCGAGTGGTGGGCGCCCGCCGACGACTGGGCCGGCGCCCACGTCGCGCACGTCGTGCAGCGGTTCCCGGAGCTGACCGTCGACGAGCCCGCGCGCGCCTGGCTGGAGGAGCTCGGCGGCCGCTGGATCGGGACGGTCACGACCGAGAAGCACCGCGCCCGCGGCTGGTTCGTCGCCGAGACGCGGGCCGGCGAGCTGCCCGAGCCGCTGCGGCCGGTCGCCGTCGAGGCCGGCGCGCGCCACCGGCTGCCGCTCACCCGCGAGGTCGCCGACGCGCTGCTGGAGCTGCGCTCGGCCCGGCTCGACCGCCGCGCCCAGGACTGCGCCGCCCGGCTGCAGGTCGGCCTCGACCCGCCGCCCGCCGTGCTCACCTGCGTCGAGGGCGTCGCGGGGCCGCGGCTGCGCGTCGACGTCCTCTGGGACGACGACGCCGGCCTGGCCTGGGCCGAGCTGCCGGCGGTCCAGCAGGCCACCGGCACGATGCCGGTCGACCCCTGGGTCGTGCCGGCCGTCGACCGCTACGTCCGCGACCACGGCGTCGAGGTCGGCGCCCGCGCCCGGCCCGTCCTCGACGCGCTGCGGGCCGAGCACGACGCGGCGCTCGACGCGGTCGCCGCCTCGCAGGCCACGCACGCCCCGCCGCTGGACCCGCCGCCGCGGCTGGGCGGCACGCTCGAGCCGTTCCAGCACGCCGGCGTCCGCTACGTGCTCGAGCGCCGGCGCGCGTTCCTGGCCGACGAGCAGGGCCTCGGCAAGACCGTCCAGGCGCTCGCCGCGCTCGAGGCCGACGGCGCCTACCCGGCCGTCGTCGTCTGCCCGGCGTCGCTGAAGCTCAACTGGGAGCGCGAGGCGGCGCGCTGGCTGCCGCACCGCACCCGCGCCGTCGTCTCCGGGCGCGGCACCGTCGCCCCGCACGTCGACATCGCGATCCTCAACTACGAGATCGTCGAGGCCCACGGCGACGAGCTGCGCCGCCGCCGGCCGCGGGCGCTCGTCGTCGACGAGGCGCACCTCGTGAAGAACCCGCGGGCGAAGCGGACCCGGGCGGTGCGGCGGCTGGCCGACGCGGTCGCCCCCGACGGGCTGCGCCTGGCCCTGACCGGCACCCCGGTCATGAACCACCCCGACGAGCTCATCTCCCAGCTGCGGGTCCTCGGCCGCCTCGGCGACTTCGGCAGCGGCGCCCGCTTCAGCGAGCGCTTCCGCTCCGGGCCGGGCGCCGAGGAGCGCCTGCACTGGCACCTGCGCCGCCACTGCTTCGTGCGCCGGCTCAAGCGCGACGTCCTCCCCCAGCTGCCCGACAAGCGCCGCACGGTCGTGCCGGTCGCGCTCACGAACGAGGACGAGTACCGGACGGCCGAGCGCGACGTCATCGCGTGGCTGCGGTCGCTGCCGCTCGACCTCGAGACGCTCGACGCCAAGGTCGCCGCCGCCCGCCGGGCCGAGCGCCTCGCCCAGCTCAACGCGCTGAAGCGCATCGCCGCCCAGGGCAAGCTCGCCGCCGCCCTGGCCTGGATCCACGACTTCCTCGCCTCCGAGGAGCCGCTGGTCGTCTTCGCCCACCACACCGAGGTCCAGGAGGCGGTCCTCGCCCGCTTCCCCGACGCCCTCCACCTCCTCGGCCGCGACTCGGCCGCCGCGCGCGAGGCGACGGTGCGGGCCTTCCAGCGCGGCGAGGGCGGCGGCCTGCTCGTCTGCTCGACGCGCGTCGCCGGGCAGGGGATCACGCTCACGCGCGCCTCGAACGTCTGCTTCCTGGAGCTCGAGTGGACGCCCGCGATGCACGACCAGGCCGAGGACCGCGTCCACCGCATCGGCCAGCACGACGCGGTCACCGCCTGGTACCTGCTCGCCGCCGGGACGATCGACGAGACGATCGCCCGGCTGATCGAGCGCAAGCGGGACCTCGTCGCCGCCGTGACCGACGGGCGCGAGCGCGACGAGGAGCCGCTCGTCGAGGCGGTCGCGCGCGAGCTGCGCCACGCGCCGATCCGCCACCTGAAGGCGGTGTGACCGCCGGGCCCCCGTCCAATACCATCGGGCGCGGTGTCCACCGCTCCCAGGACGGCGACGTCCGACCCGGACGTCCGCGACCCGGCGGTCCTGCTCCTCGTCGAGGACGACGAGGGCGACGCGTTCCTCGTGCGCGAGCTGCTGACCGAGGCCGCCCCGGAGATCGCCATCACCACCGTCGCGACGATGGCCGAGGCCGAGGCGCAGGCGCCGCGGGCCGACTGCGCGCTGCTCGACCTCGGGCTGCCCGACAGCTCCGGCCTCGAGGGCCTCGTGCGGCTGCGCCGGGCCGCGCCGGAGACGCCGGTCGTCGTCCTCACCGGCCTGGCCGACGCCCACCTGGGGATCGCGGCCGTCCGCGCCGGCGCCCACGACTACCTGTCCAAGGGCGGCGTCGACGGCGAGCGGCTGGCCCGCGCGATCCGCTACGCGATCGCCCGCGGACGGGCCGAGCGGTCCGAGCGGGCGCTGCTGGAGGCCCAGATCCACGCCCAGGAGAACGCCCGCCTGGAGCGCGGCCTCCTCCCCACCGCGCTCGTGCGCGACGCCGGCACCCGGCTCATCGCCGGCTACCGCCCGGGACGCCGCCGCGCCGTCCTCGGCGGCGACTTCTACGACGCCGTCGAGCTCGACGACGGCACCCTGCACGTCGCGATCGGCGACGTCTGCGGGCACGGCGCCGACGAGGCCGCGCTCGGCGTCTGCCTGCGGATCGCGTGGCGGGCGCTGACGCTGGCCCAGCGGCCGGCGCCCGAGGTGCTGCGCACGATGGACCGGCTGCTCGTCCACGAGCGCCACCGGCCCGACCTGTTCACGACGTTCGCGCTCCTCGCCGTCGCGCCCGACCGCCGCAGCGTCGACGTGTGGCTGGCCGGGCACCCGCCGCCGGTCCTGATCGGCGAGCCGGGCGGCGCGCGCGAGCTCGCGGTCGACCGCGTCCACCTCCCGCTCGGCCTCGTCGACGACCAGCGCTGGGAGCCGCGCACGATCCCGCTGCCCGAGCGCTGGACGCTGCTGCTGTACACCGACGGGCTGATCGAGGGCCGGGCCGGCGACGGCCCCGCGCGGCTCGGCGTGGACGGGCTCACCGCCGCGGTCGACGCGCTCGGCGGCGCGGCCCGCGCGACGGCCGCCGGCGACGAGCTCCTCGCCGCGCTGATCGACCACGTCGAGGAGCGCAACGGCGGGCCGCACGCCGACGACGTCGCCGCCGTCCTCGTCAGCTCGAGCGCCCGCTGACCCGGTGAGCCAGCCCCAGCCGCTCTCCCAGCGCCCCCTCGTCTCGCGGCTGCGCGCCGGCCAGTGGTTCGCGGTCAGCGGGGCCGCGCTCGCCGTCCTGTTCGCCGCCTGCCTGGCGCTGGGGATCGTCGCGATCGTCAAGCTCGACGAGGCCCGCACCCGCGTCGTCGACCGGATCGACCCGGCCCAGTTCGCCGCGCAGCGGATGCACGCGGCGCTCCTCAACCAGGAGACCGGGGTGCGCGGCTACGCGCTGACCGGGGACCGCTCGTTCCTGGCTCCCTACGACCGCGGCGTCCGCCAGGAGCGGGCGGCGCGCCGGCGCCTGCAGCAGCTGGCCCGCGAGCTCGACCTGGAGGCGGTGACCGAGGGGGTCCGGCGCGTCGAGCGGCTCGCCCGCGCCTGGAAGCGCGACTACGTGACGCCCGCGCTCGCCGTCGCCGGCGAGGGCCGCCGCGCCGCGCTCGACGAGGCGGCCACCGAGATCGGCCGCGCGCGCTTCGACGCGGTCCGGGCCGGGTTCGGCGCCCTCGACGCCGCGATCGCCGCGGCGCGCGCCGAGGCGCGTCGCGACCTCCACGACGCGGCCGGGTTCCTGATCGCCGCGTTCGTCGCGATCGCCGTCCTGCTCGTCGCCGCCGCCGTCGTCGGGGCGATCCTGCTGACGCGGACCGTGTCGCGGCCGCTGCGGCGGCTGAGCCTCGAGATGCGCAAGACCGCCGACGGCGACCTCGGCCACGCGATCCACGGCGAGGGGGCGCGCGACATCGTCGACCTCGGCGAGGACATCGGCCGCCTGCGCCGCCGCGTCGTCGCCGAGCTCGAGGCGCTGCGGCGGGCCAACGAGCAGCTCGACGCCCAGGCGCTGGAGCTGCGCCGCTCGAACGCCGAGCTGGAGCAGTTCGCCTACGTCGCCTCCCACGACCTCCAGGAGCCGCTGCGCAAGGTCGCGTCGTTCACCCAGCTGCTCCAGCGCCGCTACGGCGGGCAGCTCGACGAGCGCGCCGACCAGTACATCGCGTTCGCCGGCGACGGGGCGCGGCGAATGCAGCGGCTCATCAACGACCTGCTCGCGTTCTCGCGCGTCGGCCGGCTGCGCGGGGAGGCGAGCGTCGTCGACGCCAACGAGCTCGTCGACGCCGCGCTCGACAACCTCGCCGAGGCGGTGCGCGAGAGCGGCGCGACGGTCGAGGTCGGCGACCTGCCCGCCGTCCGCGGCGAGCCGGCGCTGCTGACCGCCGTCTTCCAGAACCTCATCGGCAACGCGATCAAGTTCCGCCGCGACGAGCCGCCGGTCGTGCGCGTGTCCGCCGAGCCGGACGGCACGATGTGGGCCTTCACCGTGTCCGACAACGGGATCGGCATCGATCCCGAGTACGCCGAGCGCATCTTCGTGATCTTCCAGCGCCTGCACCCGAAGGAGGCCTACGAGGGCACCGGGATCGGGCTGGCGCTGTGCCGCAAGATCGTCGAGCACCACGGCGGGACGATCCGCCTGGACCCCCCGGGCGACGGCCCCGGCGCCACGTTCCGCTTCACCCTGCCCAAGCTCGAGGAGCCCGCATGATCCCGCCCGACCATCCGCTGAAGCCGATCGACGTCCTGCTCGTCGAGGACGACCCGGGCGACACGCTGATGATCCGCGAGGCGTTCGCCGACAACAAGGTCCGCAACCGGCTCAGCTGCGTCGCCGACGGGGTCGAGGCGCTCGCGTTCCTGCGCCGCGAGGGCGAGTACGCCGACGCGCCGCGGCCCGACCTCGTCCTGCTCGACCTGAACCTCCCGCGCAAGGACGGGCGCGAGGTCCTCCAGGAGATCAAGGGCGACCCGGAGCTGCGGACGATCCCGGTCGTCGTGCTGACGACGTCGGAGGCCGAGGAGGACGTCCTGCGCAGCTACGAGCTGCACGCGAACGCCTACGTGACGAAGCCGGTGGACTTCGACCGCTTCATCGAGGTCGTCCGCCAGATCGACGAGTTCTTCGTCGAGGTCGTCCGGCTGCCGCGGGTCTGAGGTCAGGCCGCGGCGGGGGCGGCGAGCGCCGCGCGGACGTCGGCCGCGAACGCGTCGACCTCCTCGGGCGTCGTGTCCCACGAGCACATCCAGCGGACCTCGCCGGTCGCCTCGTCCCACACGTAGAACGGCCAGTCGCGCTGGAGGCGCTCGGTCGCCGCGCGCGGCAGGATCGCGAAGACGACGTTCGCCTCCACCCGCTGGGTGATCGTCAGCCCCTCGACGCCCTCGAGCGCGGCGGCCAGGCGGGCGGCCATCGCGTTCGCGTGCCCGGCCAGCTCGCGCCAGCGCTCGCTCTCCAGCAGCGCGTCGATCTGGGCGGCGAGGTAGCGGTGCTTGGAGGCGAGCTGCAGCGACTGCTTGCGCAGGTACCGGACGCCCTCGGCCAGCTCGGGGCGCAGGAAGACGACGGCCTCGACGCCGAGCGCGCCGACCTTCGTGCCGCCGAAGCTGACGACGTCGACGCCGGCGTCGGTCGTCAGCGCCCGCAGCGGGAGGTCGAGCGCGGCGGCGGCGTGCGCCAGGCGCGAGCCGTCGACGTGGAGCGCGAGCCCGCGGGCGTGGGCGGCGTCGGCGAGCGCGGCGATCTCCTGCGGCGCGTAGAGGGTGCCCAGCTCGGTCGACTGCGAGATCGACACGAGCCCGGGCTGGGCGGCGTGCTCGTCGCCGAGGCGCAGGCAGCGGGCCTCGACGTCGGCGGGGCCGATCTTCCCGTCGGCGGTCGGCACGGTCATGAGCTTGACGCCGGCGACGTGCTCGGGCGCGCCGCCCTCGTCGACGGCGATGTGCGCGCTCTGCGCGCAGATGACCGCGTTCGCGCGCCCGATCGCGGCGCGGATGGCCAGGACGTTCGCGCCGGTGCCGTTGAAGACGAGGAACGAGCGGGCCTGCTCGCCGAACGCCTCGCGCAGGCGCGCCTCGGCGCGCTCGGTCCAGGGGTCGGCGCCGTAGGCGCGGGCGTGCTCGGCGTTCGCCGCGGCGACCGCCTCGAGCACGGCCGGATGGGCGCCCGCGTAGTTGTCGCTGGCGAAGGACTTCACGGGGTGAGGCTAGCCGCGTGAACGATCGCGCCCACCCCGCCCGCCGCGCAGGAGACGCGGGCCGCGCGGCGTACCCCCAGGCATGCCCGTGACGCTGGACGACCGCGCGAGCCGCCTGCTCGAGCTCATGCGCGAGGCCGACGACGAAGCCGTGACCCTCGACGAGCTGGAGATCGCCGGGGTGCCCGACCCCGCGCTCGCGCTGCGGGCCCTCGAGCTGGCCGGCATCGGCGTCGAGCGGGTCATCGACCGCACCCAGCGGGGCACGGCCGTGAGCTGCGTGCGCCTGGCCCGCACCGGCCGGGCCCGCACCGGCCAGGCGACGCTCGAGCTGCCCGCGGCGGCGCCGCCGGCCGAGGCGCCCGCCGCGGCCGCGCCCCTGTCTGTTATACACATATCCGCGCCC
>JADGIB010000095.1 GCA_019683665.1 Solirubrobacteraceae bacterium | reverse complement strand
CCCCGCGCCCGCCCGGGCCGGAGCGCCCCGAACGCCGCGCCCACCACCACGACCGTCCCATGGCCGCCACCGCCGACCTCATCGCCCACCTCGACGCCCTCCTCGACGCGCCCGCCTTCGCCGACTACGGCCCCAACGGCCTCCAGGTCCCCGGCCCCGGCGAGGTCGCCCACGTCGTCACCGGCGTCAGCGCCTCGGCCGAGCTGTTCGAGCGCGCCGCCGCGCTGGACGCCGACCTCGTCCTCGTCCACCACGGGCTGTTCTGGGGCGAGCCCGCCGGCCCGATCACGCCGGCGCTGAAGCGGCGCCTGAAGCTCCTGTTCGACCACGACCTCGCGCTCGCCGCCTACCACCTCCCGCTTGACGCCCACCCCGAGGTCGGCAACAACGCGCTGCTGGCCCGCGCGCTCGGCGCCGCGCGCACCCGCCCGTTCGCCGAGCACCGCGGCCGCCCGATCGGCCTCGTCGCCGAGCTCGACCCGGCGCCGAGCCGCGACGCGCTCGTCGCCCGCGTGGCCGAGGCGACCGCGCGCGAGCCGCTCGTCTTCCCGTTCGGCCCCGATCGCGTCGCGACGATCGGGATCGTCACCGGCAGCGCCGCCGACGACGTCGTCGAGGCGATCGAGCTGGGCCTCGACGCCTTCCTGACCGGCGAGCCGGCCGAGCGCGTCATGGCCATCGCGCAGGAAGGCGGTGTGACGTTCCTCGCCGCAGGGCACTACGCCACCGAGACCTTCGGCATCCGCGCGCTCGGCGACCGGCTCGCCGAGCGGTTCGGCGTCCGTCACACCTTCGTGGACATCCCCAACCCGGTCTGACCGCCGCTGTTGAGGACGTCCACCCCGTGCGCTAGCGTCGCCGACACGTCAATCGACCCACAAAGGGGGACGGCCAATGGCGATCCACCTCACGCCCACCGAGCTTGCGCGCGAAGCAGGGCTGGAGCGCCGAGAAGTGATCTCCAAGTGCGTGGAGCTGGGCGTGCCGATCTTCCAGGGGCGGATCGACAAGAGCCTGTTCATGGAGAGCCTCCGAGCAGGCGACGGCGAGCAGGCGCTCGCAACCGAAGCACAGCCTTCCCGGGTCTGAGTAGCATCGGCCTCCTGAACGCCGAGTCAGGAGGAGAGGGAGATGGAGGCCACCACCGCGACGCCGGCGGGGACCGGCTCGCGCACGATCGCCGACCTGCTGCCGCGGGCCGTGGCGATGTTCGGCGACCGCCTGGCCGTCAAGCACAGGACGCCTGACGGCTGGGCGGACCTCACGTTCGCCGAGGTCGGGGGGATCGCCCGCGAGATCGGTCTCGGCCTCCTCGACCTCGGGGTCTCCCCCGGCGACCGCGTGAGCATCCTCTGCACGACGCGGCCCGACTGGACGTACGCGTCGTTCGGCATCACGCAGGCCGGCGCGATCGTCGTGCCGATCTACCCGACGAACTCGCCCGAGGAGTGCGAGTGGGTGCTGTCGGACTCCGGCGCCGTCGCGGTCATCTGCGAGAACGCCGACCAGGTCGCGAAGATCGAGCAGGTCCGCGACCGCCTCCCGGACCTGCGCCACGTCATCGCGATCGAGCCGGCCGGCGACGCGATGACGATCGACGAGCTGCGCGAGCGCGGCCGCGGCCGCGACCCGCGCGAGCTCGAGGCGCGCACCGCCGCCGTCGCCCCCGAGGACCCGTACACGATCATCTACACGTCCGGGACGACCGGGCCGCCGAAGGGCTGCGTCCTCGGCCACGGCAACTACCGCGCGATCGTCGACATGGTCAACCAGCGCGAGTTGTTCCGCGGCGACGACGACCTCGTCTACCTCTTCCTCCCGCTCGCGCACTCGTTCGCGCTGCTCGTCCAGCTCGCCGCCTGGGACGGCGGCACGCCGATCGCCTACTTCGGCGGCGACATCAAGCAGATCGTCGTCGAGCTGTCGGAGGTCAAGCCGACCTACCTGCCGTCGGTGCCGCGGGTCTTCGAGAAGATCTACGGCCTCATCTCCGCCAACGTCGACGCCGAGACGCTGGCGAAGGCGACCGAGGTCGGCGGCGCCGTCCAGGACCTGCGCGTCGCGGGCAGGCCGGTCCCGGAGGACCTGCAGGCCGCCTACGACCAGTTCGACCAGACGCTGTTCGCGAACGTCCGCGCCCTGTTCGGCGGACGGCTGCGCGAGGCGGTCAGCGGCGCCGCCCCGATCGCCAAGGAGATCCTCGAGTTCTTCTGGGCCTGCGGGGTCCCGGTCATGGAGGGCTACGGCATGACCGAGACGGCGACCGCGTCGACGCTGTCCACCCCCGAGCACCACAGGTTCGGGACGGTCGGGCGGCCGCTTCCCGGCGTCGAGCTGAAGATCGCCGACGACGGCGAGGTGCTCGTCCGCGGCGCGAACGTGTTCGCCGGCTACTGGCGCAACGCGGACGCGTCGTTCGGGTCGATCGACGAGGACGGCTGGCTGCACACCGGCGACCTCGGCTCGATCGACGAGGACGGCTACCTCACGATCACCGGGCGCAAGAAGGACATCATCATCACCGCGGGCGGCAAGAACCTGACGCCGGCGAACCTCGAGAACGACATGAAGCAGTCGCAGTGGGTCTCGCAGGCGGTCATGCACGGCGACCGCCGGCCGTACCCGACGATGCTCATCACGCTCGACGAGGAGGCGATCGTCCCCTGGGCCCAGCAGCAGGGCATCGAGGACACGTCGCTGGCCGCGCTGTCGCAGCACCCGAAGGTGATCGCGCTCATCCAGGCCGAGCTCGACCGCGTCAACGCCCGCTACGCCCAGGTCGAGCAGGTGAAGCGGTTCTTCATCCTCGACCACGACTTCAGCCAGGAGACCGGGGAGCTGACGCCGTCGCTGAAGGTGAAGCGCAACGTCGTCAACGAGCTCTACGCGGACCGCTTCGACGCGCTCTACGCTGACTGAGTGCGGACCGACCCGACCGACACCGGCGGGCTCTTCACGGGCCGCCGGCCCGGGACGGCCCCGGTGCGCCACCGGCGCCCGCCGGTGCCGGGGTCGCCGCGGCGGCAGCGGGTCGACGCCGCCCTCGCGTGGGCGATCGCGGCGGTCATGGCCGTCGTCAACCTCCTGCTCTGGGGACCGATCCCGCTCGCCGCGCTGTGGCTGGCGTCGCGGATCGGCGGCGACGGCGAGCACGTGTTCCTGGCCATCGTCGCCGCGTTCGCGCTCTGCCTGGCCGGCCTGATGGGCGCGCTCGTCGTCCTCAAGCGGCTCGACGCGCTGTGGATCCTCGTCCGCCGCGCCGCCGGCCACGACCAGCGCAGCGGGATCGTCGTGCCGATGTTCGCGGCGTGCGCGGTCGTCGGCGGGATCGCGTTCACGATCTGGCTCGTGTTCATCGCCGGGCTCGGCTCGTCGCTCGTCCCCGGCCGCCGGTGAGCGGGCCGTGGGCCTGCGCGACCACTACCGCCAGTTCGAGGCCGAGACCCCGGAGGAGGCCTCGCGCCGGCTGCGGGCCGAGGCCGCGGAGCGCCGCCGGCGCGCGCTCGAGCGCGTCGACCCCGTCGACCTGTCGTCGACGACGTGGCCGCACCTGCCGCCAGCCGCGGTCGTCGACGCGGTGACGTTCGCGGCCCGCCGCGGCCTGCACCGCGCGCCGGACCCGGCCGCCGGCGAGCTGCGGGCCGAGCTGGCCCACCGGGTCGGGGTGCCGCCGGGGCTGGTCGTCGTCGGAGCGGGCGCCGCCCAGCTCCTGGCCGCGGCGGCGCAGGCGCTCCTGCGCCCGGGCGACGAGCTCGTCGTGCCGTGGCCGTCGCACCCGCTCCTGCCGCTGGTGGCCCGCCGCGCCCGGGCGACCGCGGTCCCCGCCCCGGGCTTCGGCGCGGAGGCCGTGCTCGCCGCCGTCGGCGGGCGCACCCGCGCCGTCGCGCTCTGCAACCCGAACGACCCGACCGGCGCGTGGCTCGACGAGCCGACGCTCGCGGCGCTGCTCGACGCGCTGCCCGAGCGGGTCGCGGTCCTCCTCGACGAGGCGCTCGTCGAGTACGCGCCGCGCCCGGCGACGCGGCTCGTCGAGCGCTTCCCGCGGCTGCTCGCCGTGCGGACGTTCTCGAAGGCGTGGGGGCTGGCGGGCCTGCGGGTCGGCTACGCGGTCGGCGGGCCGGGCAGCGAGCCGCTGCTGGAGCGCCTGGCCCCGCCCGGCGGGATCGGCGAGCTCGCCCAGGTCGGCGCGCTCGCGGCGCTGCGCGAGACCGCGCCGGTCGTCGAGCGGCGCGCGGCGTCGGTGCGGACCGAGCGCGACCGGCTGGCCGGGGAGCTGCGCGCGCTCGGCCTCGAGGTCGCCCCCAGCGAGGCGAACGTCCTGTGGATCGCCGCGCCCGGCCTCGACGGGGCGGGCCTGGCCGACCGCCTCGCCCGGGCGCAGGTCCTCGTCGCCGCCGGCGGCACGTTCGGCGGCGGCGGCCACGTCCGCGCCGCCGTCCACGAGCGCGAGGGCGCGCAGCGGCTGCGCGACGCGCTCGCCGCGGTCCTCGCCGGTCAGTCCTCGGCCGACTGACGCAGGAGCGCGCCGGTCGTCTGCTCGAGGATCCGCCGCCACGCGCGGGTCGCGTCGGCGGCCTCGTCGCGGGCGGCGAAGTGGTCGACGACCTTGCGCACCCGGGTGGCGGAGATCTCGATCCCGTGGCGCTCGGCGATCTCGTGGAAGCGGTCGTAGTCGGCGGCCAGGCGCATCGTCACCGTCTCGAAGCCGTGGCGGGCGATGTCGACCCGCTTCGCGTAGTTCATGATCGACGTCTGGAACATCAGCTCGTCGTCGGGCTCCGGCTCGATGAGGAGGATGTCGACGCCCGGATAGCGCTCCTCCCACTGGCGCGCCATCTCGTGCAGGCGCTGGTAGGTCATGAGCTTGAACGCCTGGTAGCCGATCTGCGGGAAGCCCATGTCGGACACGCGCCGCGGCCGGGTGCCGAAGAGCGTGCGGACCTCCCGTGAGAAGTCGTTGACGTACGGGACGAGCGGGTTGACGACGACGACGAGCTTCGCCCCCGCCTCGACGGCGATGTCGAGGTTCGTCGTCGAGACGATCCCGCCGTCGATGAGCTCGCGGTCGCCGACGCGGACCGGCTCGTAGACCATCGGCAGCGCCGTCGAGGCGCGCACGGCCGTCGAGATCGGCACGTCGTCCCAGCCGTCGGAGCCGAAGACGATCCGCTCGCACGTGTCGAGGTCGGTCGCCGTCAGGTAGAGCTCGGGGCCGAGGAAGCGGAAGTCGTCGGTGCGGTCGGGGTCCGACAGGACCGAGCGCAGGTAGCGCTCCAGGCCGGCGCCGCTGTAGAAGCCGGCCGGCAGCCCCTCGCCGAGCCCGAGCAGGACGTCCATGATCGAGATCGAGCCGAGCTGGCCGGCGAGCTCGCGCAGCACCGCGGCGGCGCGCAGCGGCATCGTCAGCCCCGCCCGCGCCCAGCTGACGAGGTTCGGCCGCAGCAGGGTGCCGACGTCGATGTCGCCGAACGGCGTGTGCTCCTGCTGGTTGACGACGCGCATCATCTCCTCGGGGGTGACCCCGTTGGCGGTGAGCGCGGCCACGAACGAGCCGGCCGAGGTGCCGACGTAGACGTCGAACTGGTTGACGGTGCGGTTGACGGACAGGAGGTCGAGCGCCCGCAGCGCGCCGATCTCGTAGACCGCCCCGGTGAACCCGCCCCCGCCGAGCACGAGCGCGGTCTTCGACGACCGCCTGCGCCGGCGGCGCGGCGCGCCCCCGGACGCCCCGGAGAGGGGGACGACGTTGCCCATGGCCCAGCGCAGTCTAGAGCCGGGACCGGCCCCGACCGGGCGGTTCCGCCTCGCCGGTCACTACCGTGACCGCAACCCCGGGCCCCGGGGCGTGTCTCCACCATCGTGTTCTGCCGCCGACTGATCCCCGGCCCGCTGCTGGCCGTGCTCGTCGCGCTCGTCGCGGTGCCCGCGCCGGCCGACGCGATCACCGAGCGGGCCCTCGCCACCCAGCTCGCCGCGCACATGCGCCAGGCGGGCGCCGCCTCCAGCGCCTACGTCATGCGCCTCGACGGCGACGAGCCGGTCTACGCGCTGCGCGCCGACCGGGCGCTCATCCCGGCCTCGGTGAACAAGCTGTTCGTGACCGCGACCGCGCTGCGCCGCTTCGGCCCCGGCGAGCGCCTGCGGACGGCCGTGCTCGCGCGCGAGGAGATCGGCCCCGACGGCGTGCTCGACAGCAGCCTGTGGCTGCGCGGCGCCGGCGATCCCGGCCTCACCGCCGAGCGGATCGCCGCCCTCGCCGAGGACCTCGCCGCGCTCGGGCTGCGGCGGGTCGAGGGCGGCGTCGTCGGCGACGAGTCGCTCTTCGACGGGCTGCGCGGGTCGGCGAACACCGGCGGGCGCATCGACTGGGAGATCGGCGGCCAGCTCGGCGCGCTGCTCATCTCGCGCGGCTACGCCGGCCGCGGCTGGCAGCAGCGGCCCGCCGCCGTCGCCGCCGACGCGCTGCGCACCGCCCTGCGCAAGGCCGGGGTGCGGGTGCGCGGCACGGCCCGGGTCGGGAGAGCGCCGGCGGACGCCGTCGAGCTCGCCGCCACCGGATCGGCGCCGATGCGGGAGCTCATCGCCCGCACCAACGTCCCCTCCGACAACTTCTACGCCGAGATGCTCCTGAAGGCGCTCGGCGCCCACCACGGCGAGGCGGGCAGCACCGCCGCGGGCGCCGCCGTCGTCCGCGACGACCTCGCGCCGCTCGGCGTGCGCCCGACGATCGTCGACGGCTCCGGCCTGTCGCGCGGCAACCGCGCCAGCAGCCGCCACGTCGTCACGCTCCTGGCCGCGATGGTCGGCGACGACGAGCTCGGCGAGCCGTTCCTCGGCTCGCTCGCCGTCGCGGGGCGGTCGGGGACGCTGCGCTACCGGCTGCGCGGGTCGGCCACGGCCGGGCGCTGCCGCGGCAAGACCGGCACGCTGCGCGACGTGAGCAACCTCGCCGGCGTCTGCGACGCCCCGGCCGGGAAGGTCGCGTTCTCGATCCTCATGAACGGCGTCAACCCGGCGAGCGCGCGGACGATCCAGGACCGCATGGTCACCGCGATCGCGAAGCTGCGGTAGGGGCCGGGAGCCGGACGGCGAACCCCGTCCCATGCTCACCGAGTTCCGGCAGTTCCTCCTGCGCGGCAACGTCGTCGACCTCGCCGTCGGCGTCGTCATCGGCGCCGCGTTCGGCGCGGTCGTGACGTCGATGGTCGAGGACCTCATCACGCCGATCATCGCGGCGGTGTTCTCGCAGCCGGACTTCTCCGACCTGACGTTCACGATCAACGGCTCGGTCTTCCGCTACGGGTCGTTCCTGAACGCGCTGATCTCGTTCCTGACGATCGCCACCGCGGTCTTCTGGCTCGTCGTCGTGCCGATGAACCACCTCATCGCGCGGTTCCGCAGCGACACGCCGACGGACGCGCCGACGCGCCCGTGCCCGGAGTGCCTCAGCGAGGTGCCCAAGGCCGCGCACCGCTGCGCGTTCTGCACGACGGAGCTGCAGCCCTCCGCCTGATCAGCCCTCGATCATCGCCAGCAGCCGCGCCTCGTCGATGACGGGCACGCCGAGGCGCTGCGCCTTCTCGCGCTTGGAGCCGCCGCCCTCGCCGGCGACGAGGTAGTCGGTCCTGCGCGACACCGCGCTCGTCACCCGCCCGCCGGCGGCCTCGATGCGGGCGGTCGCCTCCTCGCGGGTGAGGCTCGGCAGCGCGCCGGTGAGGACGAACGTCCGGCCGGCCAGCGGCCCCTCGCCGGGCGCCGGGCCGGCCTCCTCGAAGCGGACGTACGGCCGCAGGCGGTCGATCAGCGCGCGCATGTCCTCGTCCTGCAGCTGCTCCCAGATGACCTGCGCGGTCGCCGGCCCGACCCCGGGCGTCTGCGCGATCTCGTCGGGGGTGGCGGCCAGGAGCGCGTCGATCGTGCGGAAGCGCTGGGCGAGGTTGCGGCCGGTGACGGCGCCGACCTCCTCGATGCCGAGCGCGAACAGGACCCGCCCGAACGGGACCTCGCGCGAGCGGGCGATCGCGTCGACCAGGTTGCGGGCCGACACCTCGCCGAAGCCCTCGACCCGCGCGACGTCCTCGGGCGTCAGCCGGTAGAGGTCGGCGACGTCGCCGATGACGCCCTCGCGCAGGAGGCGCCCGACCTGCAGCTCGCCGAGGCCCTCGATGTCCATCGCCCCGCGCGAGACGAAGTGCTTCGTCAGCTGCCACTGCTGGCCCGGGCAGCCCTTGCGGTTCGGGCACTTCGTGAACACCGACCCCTCCGGCTTCACCGTCGGGGTGCCGCAGTCGGGGCAGCGCTCCGGCGGGCGCGGGACCGGGCCGCGGTCGGGGCGCTCGACGACGTGCGGGGCGGGCGAGACGACCTGCGGGATGACGTCGCCGGCGCGCAGGACGATGACGTCGTCGCCCTCGCGCAGGTCCTTGCGGACGAGGTCCTCCTCGTTGTGGAGCGTGGCGAGCTTGACGACGACCCCGCCGACCTCGACCGGCTCGAGCACGGCGAACGGGTGCAGGTCGCCGAACTTGCCGACGTTCCAGTCGACGCGCAGCAGCCGCGTCACCTTCGTCGTCGGCGCGAACTTCCACGCGATCGCCCACCGCGGGTCGCGCCCGGCGACGCCGAGGCGGCGCTGGAGCTCGACGTCGTCGACCTTGACGACGACGCCGTCGATCTCGAAGTCGAGCGACCCGCGGCGCGCCTCCCACGCCAGGCACTGGGCGACGACCTCCTCCTCGCCGTCGACGAGCCGGATCTGGTCGTTGACCGGGAAGCCGTGGTCGCGCAGCCAGCCCAGCGCCTCCCAGTGGCGGGCGAAGGCCAGCCCCTCGACGGCGCCGACCCCGTAGGCCCAGAACGACAGCGGCCGCTGCGCGGCCAGCGCCGGGTCGAGCTGGCGGACGGTGCCGGCGGCGGCGTTGCGCGGGTTCATGAACGTCGACTCCCCCGCCTCGGCGCGGCGCTCGTTGAGCGCCTGGAAGTCGGGCAGCGACATGTAGACCTCGCCGCGGACCTCGATGAGCGGGGGCGCGCCGTCGAGCCGCTTCGGGATCGCCGCGATCGTGGCGACGTTGTGGGTGACGTCCTCGCCGACCGTCCCGTCGCCGCGGGTGACCGCCCGCTCCAGGACGCCGTCCCGATAGCGCAGCGACATCGCCAGCCCGTCGATCTTCGGCTCGCAGACGAAGCGGAAGCGCGGGTCCTCGATGCCCTCGCGGGCGAGGTGGTTGCGCATCCGGGCGACCCAGTCGCGCAGCTCCCGCTCGTTGCGGGCGTTGGCGAGCGACAGCATCGGCTGCAGGTGCTCGACCTTCTCCAGGCGGGTGACCGGCTGCAGCCCGCCGACGGTCTGCGTCGGCGAGTCCGGGGTGACGAGCTCGGGGTGGGCGGCCTCCAGGCGCCTGAGCTCGTCGAAGAGCGCGTCGTACTCGTCGTCGCCGATCTCGGGGTCGTCGAGGACGTAGTAGCGGTAGGCGTGATGGCGCAGCCGCTCGCGCAGCTCGGCGGCGCGGGCGGCCGGGTCGGCCGCCGTCACTCCACCTCCCGCGCGGCCGGGGCGATCATCCGCGCGAGGTCGTAGCGGCGCAGCGCGTCCATCCCGGCCGCGTCGGTGAGGTCGAAGTGGATCGGCGTCACCGCGATGCGGCCCTCGGCCACGGCGGCGAGGTCGGTGCCCTCCTCGTGCTCGTAGCCGTGGTCGCGCCCGTAGACCCAGTACTGGCGCCGCTCGCCGTCCTGCGCGTGGAGCTTGAGCTCGTCGCGGTAGACCCGCTTGCCCAGCCGGGTCACCTCGACCCCGGCCGGATCCCGCGCCGGCACGTTGACGTTCAGGAGCGTGCCGGGCGGCAGCGGCACCTCGTCGAGGCGGTCGACGATCGCGGCCGCGAAGGCGGCGGCCGTGTCGAACCGGAACTGCTCGCCGAAGCGGAAGTCCATCTCGCCCCGCGCGGACTGCTGGGAGACGGCGACCGCGGGCAGGCCGACGAGGACGCCCTCGAGCGCGGCGGCGACCGTCCCCGAGTAGCTGATGTCGTCGCCGAGGTTGGCGCCGTGGTTGATGCCGGAGACGACCGCCTCGGCCTCGAAGCCCTCGACGAGGCCGAGCCGGGCCAGGCGCACGCAGTCGACGGGGGTGCCGTCGGTCGCGTAGCCGTGGGTGCCGTCGCCGAAGTCGACGCGCTCGACCCACAACGGCCGGCGGGTCGTGATCGAGCGGGCCATGGCCGAGCGGTTGCCGTCCGGGGCGATCACCGCCAGCTCGATGCCGGGGACCTGGAGCAGGGCCCGGCGCAGCGCCTGCAGCCCGTCCGCCCAGATCCCGTCGTCGTTCGTGAGCAGGACGCGCATCCGACGACCCAGTCTAGGCGCGTCACGGGTACTCGACCGAGGCGAAGTAGAGCCCGTGCGGCGGGGCGGTCTGGCCGCCCTCGCTCCGGGGGCGCCCGGTGAGCAGGCGGGCGAAGCTCGCGACGTCGCGGCGGCCGCCGGCGACCTCGAGCATCGTGCCGACGAGCGCGCGGATCATGTTGCGCATGAACGCGTCGGCGGTGATCCAGAACGCGAGGATGTCGCCGTCGCGCTCCCAGCGGGCGGCCTTGACGATCCGCTCGAAGCGGACGTGGTCGGTCTCGGTCGGGGTGAACGCGGTGAAGTCGTGGGTGCCCGGCAGGAGCGCCGCGCAGGCGTGAAGGGCGGCCTCGTCGATGCGGTGCGGCCAGTGCAGGGCGCGACCGAGCTCGAACGGGTCGCGCTGGCGGCGGGCGAGGACGCGGTAGCAGTACGTGCGGGCGATCGCGTCGCGGCGCGCGTCGAAGCCGTCGGGGGCGGGCCGCGCGTCCAGCAGCGAGATCTCGGGCGGCAGCAGCGCGTTGACGCCGTCGATGCGCTCGGGCGGCGGGCCCGGGTAGGAGGCGACCTGCCCCCAGGCGTGCACGCCGGTGTCGGTCCGCCCGGCGACGGTGAGCTGCACCTCCCGCCGCAGGACGATCCCGAGCGCGCGCTCGAGCTCGCCCTGCACGGTGCGCTGCCCGGGCTGACGGGCCCAGCCCTTGAACGGGGTCCCGTCGTAGGCGATCGTCAGGCGCGTGGTCGGCACGGCGCCAGAGCGTACGGCCGTCGACGGCGACCCCCGGGCGGCGGCCCGCCGGGGCGGGTCAGCCGAAGCGCCGGCGCCGCACGAACCGGCGCACGGTCCAGGACGAGAGCGCGTGCCAGCCGAGCAGGACGCTCGTGGGCACGAGGGCGATCGCGGGCCAGAACGCGCCGCCGCCGGTCAGCTCCCAGATCCCGATGAGGGAGCCGTTGACGACGACGACCGTGGCGCCGTGGGCCTTCAGGGCGAGGCGGTCGAGCCGGTCGACGGCGGCGCCGACGCGCTGCAGGCGCCGCTTCGGCACGTCGCGCACGACGAGCGCGAGCTCGAGCGTCGACTCGGCGCGCTCGACGCGCTCCAGGCGCCGCTCGAGCTCGTCGACGGTCAGGCGGCCGTCGGCGTACGCCGCGTGCAGCAGGCGGGCGCAGCGCTCCCGATCGGCCTCGGATGCGAGGACCCCGGCCATCGGGGTCAGCGTACCGAGACGTCGCCGGCGTCCGCGCCCGCGCGCGGGGCGCGGA
>JADGIB010000094.1 GCA_019683665.1 Solirubrobacteraceae bacterium | reverse complement strand
GCAGTGCGGGCGGTGGGTGGTGCGCGGTTTGCGTGGGAACTCGGCGAGGAGCCTCGCAGCATCACCACCAAGACAGGGGAGCGACGCACGATCCTGACGCTGCACGATCCCGAACGGCTGACGCACACGCTGGTGATCTGGCTGGACGGGACGACAGACGGACTGCCGGTGGTGAAGCCGCGCTCGCCGGTGGTCATCCACGTCGACGGCGTGCGCGCCGGGAAGGTGCGGGGTGAGCTGGTGGCGTCGGTGTCGCGTGAGGCGGTCGTGGCGGCGCTGACGCGGGCCGCTGGGGCGCAGTCGTAATGGCCTGGGCGGCATTGGACTCCGGCGCAGTTCGCGCCGGAGGCGACCATCAGTGATGGGGCGGTGCGCCTGCGCGACCCCGAACTGCGCAAGGAGCGCGCCTACCCGCAGCCGCTGCTTGCGGTCGAGGTGGCGCCGTGGACGCGGCCGTCGGGCTCGGTCGCGTTCTCGACGCATCCCTACGGGGCGGAGGAGCTGCACAGCCAGGCGTGGGCGCTGCTGCGCGCGACCGGCGTGGCTTCGCAGCTGTCGAAGACCGACGTGCAGCGCCTGGGCGCAGAGTGCTGGCGGATCGCCGGGGTCGTCTTCACGCCGGGCGTGGCGATCCGCTCGGCGCTGGACGCCGCCGTCGAGGGCGGGTCGCTGCGCCCGCGCGTCTACGGACCGATCGGCGGCGGGATGGACGGCATGCAGATCCAACGCCTGGCGCACCTGGCAACGTGGGCGGTCTTCCGCGCCGCCTGCGACCTTGCGGCAGCCAGCGGGAAGGCGGCGTCATGAGCGGCCCGTACCCGCTGGCGGACGGAGCTGTGCTGCTGTCCCATCACGTCGATGCGCTGGAGCTGTCATGCGCCGTCGAGCACGTGCCCTCTGCGTTGGGCGGGCGACCCGAGTGCCTGGATCTGCACTTGGCCGGCTACCAGGACCTCGCGCGTCGGTCGCCTCGCGGCCCCGTCGCGTCGGGCTGGACGTGGGACGAGGGGCCGGTCCGCGAGCCGGTCCTCGTCCACCCGGGCGGGCTGCGCCAAGGCCGCCGCTACGCGCTGGAGTCCCCCGACTGGCTGGTGCTGGTCGCTGCGCCGCGGTCGGTGGCCGCCCGGATCGTGGTGCAACTGCGCGCCGACTACCTGCTGCGCGTCGGGCCGCTGCACGCCTACCACGCCGCCCGCGCCTGGGTGGAGCGCCATCTGGTCCCGATGCTCGGCGGCCTGACCGCCGACAACCAGCCGCGTTGGGGCATCGCGCGCATCGACGTGGCCGCCGACGTCGCCGGTGTCCACTGGCGCCCCGCCGATCTGGAGCGCATCACCACCCGCGCGCGCACCAGAGACACCCACCACGACGACGAACGCTGCGGCGGACAGCCGTCGCGCGTCCATCGCGTCGCCCGCGAGATGACCGGGATGACCCTCGGCCGCCGCGGCGGCCCGGCCATGGCGCGCGTCTACGACAAGACCCGCGAAGCGAGCACGGATGCGCCGATTCGCGAGGTCTGGCGCCAGGCTGGCTATGAGCCCGCACAGCACGGCGAGCGGATCTGGCGCGTGGAGGTCGAGGTCCGCTCTGAGCTGCTACGCGAACTGGCCGCCCAAGACGGACGCCTGCCCGCCGACGATCCCGATGCGATCCTGAGCGAGCACCTCGACGAGCTGTGGCACTACCTCACCGATGACTGGCTCGTGCTGCGCCAAGCGACGCCGGTCGCCGAGCGTGTCGAGCGGCGCCCGCCCGAATCCTGGTGGCAGGCGCTCGCGGCCGCACAAGGGCTCAACGCCGCCGGGCCGCGCCCGGTCCGCGACCTTGAGCGCCGCCCGCGTCCGCAGCTCGACAGCGCCCGGCTGCTGCGCCAAGCCACCGGGCTGCTCGCCAGCGCCGCCGCCGCCAGCGGCGGCCTCAGCCTCGACGACGCGCTGGCCGGACTCGCCACCCACGCGCACGGCACCCTCGGAGCCGAAGGCTTCGCCGCTCGCGTCCACGACCGCCTCCAACGCGCATGACGCTCCCCACCTGGACTGAGGCCGACGTAGACGAGCAGGCCGTCATGATCGCCGTCCGCCACAGCACCATCCTCATCACCACAGGCGACGACACCCACCGCATCGAACTATGGAACGCCCGCCACACCGACGCCCTCGCCACCCTCGCCGAGCTGCTGGACTGGCTCAGCATTCCCCTGCCGTTTGATCCACCGATCGGCTAGAGGTGGCCGTCGTTCGAGCACCTACGGGCGACCGTCGTCCGCGGCCGGTAGCCTCGCGGGCAATCCATCCACAGGAGGTCTCATGGCTCTCGCCAGCCAAAGGGGCTCGAACCCAGAACGCAAAATCCCCGCCGGAGCGGGGATCTTGAAGCGGCTGAAGGGACTCGAACCCTCGACCTTCTGCATGGCAAGCAGACGCTCTAGCCAACTGAGCTACAGCCGCGAGCGAGGGCCATGATAGCCACCTCGCGCGCGGAACGTCGTCATCCCGCGGACCGGCCGGCCGCCGCCCGATCGCCGGGCCCGGGGAGCGGAAGGGCCGCCGCGCGAGCCTCTCGGACCGGGCAGGCGGCGCGTCGCCGCTCGGGGTCCGCCGCGTGTCGCATGGACTCCCCCGTCCGGGTGGGCGCCCCCGGCGCACCGGGGGCGGTCCGATGCGACACTGCGTCCTCGACGCCGCGCCCACCGTCCGACAGAATGTCTCCGCGCGGCCCCGAACGGAATTCGACATCGTGTCCGCACTCGATCGACCGTCAGCGAGAACTTCGACGCAATCGCCGCCGGTTGGTGTTGTCTACCCGCTGCACGAGCATGGACCAGCACTCAGCCCCTGACATCGCCCTGGACGGGATCACGAAGCGGTTCGGCGACACCGTCGCCGTCGACGACGTGAGCCTCGAGATCCCGAAGTCGAGCTTCTTCGCGATGCTCGGCCCGTCGGGGTGCGGCAAGACGACGACGCTGCGGATGATCGGCGGGTTCGAGGACCCGACCGAGGGCCGCATCGAGCTCGCCGGCCAGGACGTCACGCGCGTGCCGCCCTACCGCCGCGACGTGAACACGGTCTTCCAGAGCTACGCGCTCTTCCCGCACCTGACGATCGAGCGCAACGTCGCGTTCGGCCTCCAGCAGAAGAAGGTCCCCAAGGCCGAGGCGCGCAAGCGGGTCGCCGAGGCGCTGGAGCTCGTGCACCTGGAGGGGATGGCGCACCGCAAGCCCAACCAGCTCTCCGGCGGCCAGCAGCAGCGGGTGGCGCTCGCGCGCGCGATCGTCAACCGGCCGCGCGCCCTCCTCCTCGACGAGCCGCTGGGCGCGCTCGACCTCAAGCTCCGCCGCCAGCTGCAGCTCGAGCTGACGCGCATCCAGCGCGACGTCGGCATCACGTTCGTGCACGTCACGCACGACCAGGAGGAGGCCATGTCGATGGCCGACACGATCGCGGTCATGAACAAGGGCCGCATCGAGCAGCTCGGCTCGCCGACCGAGCTCTACGAGCGGCCGCGGACCGCGTTCGTGGCGAACTTCCTCGGGGTCTGCAACCTCATGGAGGCGACCGTCGTCGCCCGCCACAGCGACGTCGTCGAGCTCGACACGGCCGACGGCGCGCGGCTGCACGTCGCCGCCGACCGCGTCAACGGGTCGGCCGAGGGCGGCCGCCTGCGCGTCGGGGTGCGGCCCGAGAAGCTGCGGCTCGCCCCGGTCGGGCAGGCCAGCGGCACGAACGTCCTGCGCGGCCACGTCACCGATGCGAGCTTCCTCGGGGTCATGACGCACTACGTCGTGCAGACGGCCGCGGGCGCGAGCCTGACGATCGTCGCCCAGAACGACGGCGGCGAGGGCCTCGAGCTCATCGGGCCCGGGCGCGAGGTCGACGTCACGTTCAGCCCCAAGCACTGCTTCGTCGTCGAGGAGGAGCACGATGACGCGTAGGGAGCCGCTCGACGATCCGCAGGAGCCGATCGAGCGCATCGCCGAGCGGGTCGCCGAGGGCGACGCGGCCTCGCGCCGCCAGTTCCTGCGGCGGATGGGGGCCGCCGGCCTCGTCGCCGGCGCGGGCAGCCTGCTCGCGGGCTGCGGGGGGATCGAGGGGACGGGCGCGACGACGCCGCAGGGCGGCGCGGGCGCGGTGCCCGTCGCCGACCACCCCCAGGAGGACTTCGACCGGCTCGTCGTCTCGAACTGGCCGCTCTACATCGACGAGCGCACCCCCAAGACGTGGGAGAAGCGCTTCGACGCGCGCCTGCGCTACATCGAGGACATCAACGACAACGAGAGCTTCTACGCGAAGGTCCGCGGCGACCTCGAGCAGGGCAACTCGATCGGGCGCGACATCGTCATCCTCACCGACTGGATGGCGGCGCGCTGGATCCGCGCCGGCTACCTGGAGCCGATCGACACGTTCAACGTCCCGAACCGGGCCAACCTCGTCCCGTCGCTGCGCCACCCGGCCTGGGACCCGCACCGGATGTACACGATGCCGTGGCAGTCGGGCATGACCGGCATCGGCTACAACCCGAAGCTCACCGGCGGCAGGCTCCAGGACGCCAACGACCTCTTCGACCCGAAGTTCAAGGGGCGGGTGACGTTCCTCAGCGAGTGGCGCGACTCGGCCGCGCTCGTCATGCTCGCCGACGGCGTCGACATCACGAAGGCGACGATCGACGACGTCATGGCGGCGATCGAGAAGATGGGCGAGGCCGCCGCCAGCGGGCAGATCCGCCGCTTCACCGGCAACGACTACGCCAAGGACCTCGCCTCCGGCAACGTGTGGGCGTGCATCGCCTGGTCGGGCGACATCGTCCAGCTCCAGGCCGACAACCCCGACCTCGAGTTCCTCATCCCCGAGTCCGGCGCCCTGATCTGGTCGGACAACATGATGATCCCGAAGGGCGGGAACGCCTACGCGGCCGAGACCTGGATGAACTTCTACTACGAGCCGGCGATCGCGGCCGAGCTCGCGGCCTACGTGAACTACTTCGTCCCGGTCATGGGGGCCAAGGAGGAGGCCGAGAAGATCGACCCGGGCCTGGCCGCCAACCAGCTCATCTTCCCGGACGAGGAGACGCAGAAGCGGCTGTTCCCGCTCGGCGACTTCACGCCCGAGGAGGAGCGCCAGGCGACGGTCCGCATGCAGGAGATCACCGGAGCGGGCTGATGGGCGGGCTGGAGCGCCGCAGGCGGCTGGTCGGCTACGCGCTCGTCCTGCCGGGCATCGCGTACCTGACGATCTTCTTCGCGCTCCCGCTGCTGAACCAGCTGTGGGTGTCGCTCATGACCGGCAACGACGTCGACGGGTTCGAGCCGGCCTGGCACTTCTCGATCTATCCGGACGCGATCTCCGCCTACCACGAGCAGATGCTGCGCTCGGTCGCCTACGCGGCGATCGCGACGGTCCTGTGCTTCGTCATCGCGTTCCCGCTGGCGTACTTCATGGCGTTCAAGGCGGGGCGCTGGAAGAACCTGATGCTGCTGCTCGTGATCCTGCCGTTCTTCACGAGCTACCTCGTGCGGACGGTGGCGTGGCAGACGATCCTCGCCGACGACGGCTGGGTCGTCGACATCGCCAACAGCCTCGGGCTGACGGGGAGCAGCAACCGCCTGCTGGCGACCCAGACGGCCGTGATCGCCGGCATCACCTACAACTTCCTGCCGTTCATGGTCCTGCCGCTCTACGTGTCGCTGGAGCGGATGGACCGGCGGCTCATCGAGGCGGCGACCGACCTCTACGCGAACCGCCTCACCGCGTTCCGGCGGGTCACGCTGCCGCTGGCGATGCCGGGCGTGTTCGCCGGCACGCTGCTGACGTTCATCCCGGCGCTCGGCGACTTCATCAACGCCGAGCTGCTCGGCTCGCCGAGCCAGTACATGATCGGCAACGTCATCCAGTCGCAGTTCCTGATCGTGCGCAACTACCCGATGGCGGCGGCGCTGTCGTTCATCCTCATGGGCGCGATCCTCGTCGCGATCACGCTCTACGCCCGGGCGCTCGGCACCCGGCAGCTGCGGGAGGCGGTGGCGTGAGGACGACGTGGGACCGGGTCCGCGACGCGGCCCTCGGCGTGTGGGCGGTGGCCGCGCTCGTCTACCTGTTCGTGCCGATCTTCATCGTGGCCCTGTTCTCGTTCAACGACAACAAGGGCCGCTTCAACTTCACCTTCCAGGGCTTCACGCTGCGCCACTGGGAGCACCCGTTCGCGGTCGAGGGGCTGCAGACCGCGTTCGTGAACTCGCTGGTCATCGCGGCGCTCGCGACGCTCATCGCGGTGATCCTCGGCATCGGCGTCGCGCTGGCGACGATCCGCTACCGCTTCCGCGGCCGGACGGCGATCGAGAGCCTCGTGCTGCTGCCGCTCGCGACGCCGGAGGTCGTGCTCGGCGCCGCGCTGCTGAGCCTCTTCCTCGTCGGCGGGGTCGTGCGCGGGTTCGTGACGATCCTGCTCGCGCACATCATGTTCACGCTCGGCTACGTCGTGCTGACGATCCGCGCGCGGCTGGAGGGCATGGACCTCCACATCGAGGAGGCGGCGATGGACCTCGGCGCCAACGAGTGGCAGACGCTGCGCAAGGTGACGCTGCCGCTGATCGCGCCGGGCGTCGCGGCGGCGGGCCTGCTCGCGTTCGCGATCTCGCTCGACGACTTCGTCATCACGAACTTCGTCTCGGGCCAGACGCAGACGTTCCCGCTGTTCATCTACGGCGCGGCCCGCCAGGGCTTGCCGCCGCAGGTGAACGTGCTCGCGATCGCGCTGCTGCTGATCATCGTCGCGCTCATGTTCCTCAACCTGGCCGTCCAGCGGCGCGCGGGCCAGCGCGACGCCGCGGCCTCCGCGGTCCTCGTGCGCTGATGCTCGACCACCTCGCGATCACCGTCGCCGACCTCGAGCGCTCGCGGGCGTTCTACGAGGCGGCGCTCGAGCCGCTCGGCTACCGCGTCGTGATGGGGTACCCGGGGTCGGTCGGCTTCGGCTTCGAGACCGAGCGCGGCCCGCGGCCGGCGCTGTGGCTGCACGGCGCGGCGGAGCTCGGGCGGCCGGTGAGCGGGCCGACGCACATCGCGCTTGTCGCGGCCGACCGCGCGGGCGTCGACGCGTTCCACGCCGCCGCGCTGGCCGCCGGCGGCACCGACAACGGCGCGCCGGGGCTGCGCCCGCAGTACCACCCGGGCTACTACGGCGCGTTCGTCCTCGATCCGGACGGCAACAACCTCGAGGCCGTCTGCCACCGCCCGGCCTGACGGGCGCGCGTGCGCGTGCCGCGCGGCGTCGTGCGCGCCGTCGGCGGACGCGCGCTCCCGCCCCCGGGGCGCGGGGGCGGGGGGAGAGGCGACGACCGGAATCGAACCGGTGTAAACGGCTTTGCAGGCCGCTGCGTAACCACTCCGCCACGTCGCCGGATGGTGCCCTTCAGGCTATCGTCCGCGGCGAGACGGCGACGTCCCGAGGACGTTGCTAGGCTACGGCCTCGCAAGCCCAGGGCGATTAGCTCAGCTGGGAGAGCGCCGCCTCGACAAGGCGGAGGTCACTGGTTCGAGCCCAGTATCGCCCACCTCACGAAAGCCCCGCGCCCGCGGGGCTTTCGCCGTTCTGCGGGCCGGCCCGCCCGCGGCGCGGCGCCGGCCGGCGCCGAGTGGCGATCGAGATCCAGGGGGTGGATGCGAATCGCCACTCGCGCGGCGACGGCGGGACGCCCGGCGGGCGCTACGGGCGCTCGACGCCGACGAGCCCGGCGCCGCCGAGCTCGGCGTCCTCCTCGCCCAGGCGCGCGAGCGCCGGGTCGGCGGGGGCCGGGGCCGGGCGCTGGGGCAGCAGCCAGGCGACGGCGCCGGCCAGCAGGCAGATGCCGGCCGCCACCCACAGCCCCGCGACGTACGCGCGCTGCGACGGCAGGTGGGCGCCGGCCGGGGTGTGGGCGGCCAGGAGCGTCGCCGCGAGCGCGCTGCCGAGCGAGAAGCCGACGTAGCGGACGACCTGGTAGAAGCCCATCGCGCTGCCCGTCTCGCTCGGCGGGACGCTGCGCACGATCAGCCCCGGGATCACGGCGAAGGTCAGGCCGATCCCGGCGCCGACGAGGGCGAGCGCGGCGAACGCCTCCCACAGCGCGTCGTGGAAGAGCGCGTAGAACGCGCCGGCCAGGCCGACGATCGCGCACCCGAGCGGCAGCAGCGCGCGCTCGCCGACCAGCCGCGACAGCGGCGCCACGGTCCGCGCAACCGCGAGCGTCAGCACTGAGAAGGGCAGGAGCGTCAGCCCGGCGACGAAGACCGTCGCGCCGAACCCGTAGCCGGCCGACGGCGGCGTCTGCACGTGCTCGGTGACGAGCGACAGGAACAGGTACATCGCGACGCCGAGCACGACCGCGCAGGCGTCGCCGGTCAGCACCGCCGGGTGGCGCAGGAGCCGCAGCTCGACGAGCGGGGCGGGGGAGCGCAGCTGGTGGCGCACCCAGACGGCGAGCAGGACCGCGGCGGCGGCGGCGAGGGCGAGCTCGGCCGGGGCCGTCCAGCCCCACGTCGTGCCCTCGGCGATCGCGACGAGCAGCGCGCCGAGCCCGGCGGTGAGCAGCAGGCAGCCGCCGAGGTCGAGCGGACCGGTCGCGCGGCCGGCGCTGCGCGGCACGACGGCGAGCGCGACCGCGAGCGCGGCCAGGCTCACGCCGGCGCCGAGCCAGAACGCGGCCGCCAGCCCGAGCCCCTCGGCCACGAGCCCGGCCACCGGGTAGCCGGCGCCGACCCCGCCGGCGGCCGAGACCGACAGCAGCGCGATCGCCGGCGCGACCCGCTCGCGCGGCAGGTGCTCGCGAGCCGACGCCATCGCCACCGGCACGAGCCCGAGCGCGAAGCCCTGCAGCGCCCGCCCGGCGACGAGGACCGGCAGCGACGGGGCGAGCGCGGCGACGACCCCGCCGGCCGCCACCGCCGCCAGACCGCCGAGGAGCGCGGCGCGCTGGTGCGGCCCGTCGCCGATGCGGCCCATGATCGGCGAGCTGACCGCCCCGACGAGGAGCGTCGCGGTGAGCGCCCACTGCGCGGTGCCGAGCGGGACGCGTAGCGTCTCGCTGATGCTCGGGATGAGCGGCGCGCCGAGCGAGCTGACGATCGCGGCGACGAAGGTCACGCCGACGAGCACCGGCAGCAGGAGCGGGCTCGCCGGGCGCGTCGCGGTCATCGGCCCTCGGCCTGGACGGCGTCGATGAGGCGGCCGAGGACCGCGGTCGCGTCGAGGAGCGCGGCGACGTCCTCGTCGGGGAGCGTCTCGACGTGCCGGCGCAGCAGCGCCCGGTTCTCGGCCCGCAGGCGCTCGAGCGCGTCGCGCCCGCGCGGCGTCAGCGAGACGAGCACGACGCGGCCGTCGCCCGGGTCGCGCGAGCGCTCGACGAGCCCGCGCCGCTGGAGGCGGTCGACGAGCTGGGTGACGGTCGGCTGGGCGAGCGTCTCGGTCTCGGCCAGCTCGGTGATCCGGTGCGGGCGGGCGGTGAGCGTCGCCAGCAGGCCGGCCTCGCCGCGGGTGAGCGCGCGGCTGCCCGCGCGCAGCAGCAGGCGCGTGAGCCGGGAGGCGCGCGGCAGGAGCGTCTCGGCGACCTCGTCGATCGCCGCGGCGCGGTCGGCGGCGGCGGGCATGGCGGCAAGTGTATTGCACTCCTATGGAGTTCGGGAGGCGGCGGCCCGCGCGGGCGGCCCGCTAGGCTGCCGCCGTCGTGGCCGCCGGAAGAGGCAAGATCGTCACCGGGCCGCCCGACTTCGTGGGGGTGGGCGCCCAGCGCTCGGGCACGACGTGGTGGTTCCGCACGCTGCTGAGCCATCCGCAGATCCGCCCGCCCCGCAAGGGCCGCAAGGAGCTGCACTTCTTCGAGCCCTACGGGGCGCGGTCGATGCGCGACGAGGACATCCCGCGCTACCACGACCTGTTCCCGCGCCGGCCCGGCCAGATCGCGGGGGAGTGGACGCCGCGCTACATGGCCGACGCGTGGACGGCGCCGCTGCTGCGCCGCGCCGCGCCCGACGCGAAGCTGCTCGTCATGCTGCGCGACCCGATCGAGCGCTACCGCTCCGGCGTCGTGCACCGCGCGACGCGCAGCCCGGAGGCTCGCCCGGAGATCGTCGCCCGCGACGCGATCGAGCGCGGCCGCTACACGTCGCAGCTGCGCGGGCTGCTGGCGGTCTTCCCGCGCGACCGGATCCTCGTCCTCCAGTACGAGCGCTGCCGCCAGGACCCGATCGGCCAGTACCGCCGCACGCTCGAGTTCCTCGGCGTCGACGACCACGTCCCCGAGGACGTCCGGCGGCTGCGCGGCACGACGATGCAGTCCGGCAAGAAGCCGCTGTGGCCCGAGCTGCAGGAGGCGCTGCGCGTGACGCTCGGCCCCGAGGTCCGCGCGCTGACCGAGATCGTGCCCGACCTCGACCTCGACCTGTGGTCGAACTTCGCCGACCTCCCCGCCGACGATGGCGTCCTGGCGTAGCCGGCGCCGCCGTCCCCGCCCGGCCGGCCCGGGCCGCGCGCCCGACCTGATCGCGGTCGGCGCCCAGGCCTGCGGCGTGCCCTGGTGGATCGGCCTGATCGCCGAGCACCCGCGGATCCTGGCGCCGGACGACGGGGGCGAGGGCGCCGGGTTCTTCGACGCATTCTCGCAGCGGGAGATGACCGACGCCGACGTCGCCGCCTACCATGCGCGCTTCGCCCGGCCCGACGGGTGGCTGGCCGCCGACTGGGGGACCCGCTACCTGGCCGACGCGTGGACGGCGCCGCTCATCGCCCGCGCCGCGCCCGACGCGAAGCTGCTCGTCCTCCTGCGCGACCCGGTCGAGCGCTACCTGGCGATCCTGCGCCAGCGGCTGCGGGAGGCCGTCGACCCGGACGAGCCGATCCTCATGACCGACATGATCAACTGGGGCCGCTACGCGACGCAGCTGCGGGCGCTGCGCGCGTTCGTCGACCCGGAGCGGATCCTCGTCCTCCAGTACGAGCGCTGCCGGGCCGACGTCCTCGGCGAGTACCGCCGGACGATCCGGTTCCTGGGGCTGCCCGACGACGGCTTCGTCCCGCGGCGGCTGCGCCGCGCCGCGCGGGGGAAGACGGGGCCGCGCGCGTACGTGCGGGCGCTGCGGGCCGCCGGCCTGCCCGAGCACGTCAACCGCCGCTGGCTGCGCACCTCGGTGCGCCGCCTGCTGCGCGGCCGGCGGCTCGAGCTGCCGCGCGAGCCGTGGCCGGAGCTCGACGCGGCGCTGCACGCGGTCCTCGACCCGGAGGTCGAGGCGCTGCGGGAGCTCGTGCCGGAGCTGGACCTGTCGCTGTGGCCGCACTTCGCGCACCTCGACGGGCTCAAGGGGTGAGGGCGCCCTGCCGATACTGGACGTGTGGACGATGCTCTGCGCAGGGGGCTCGGGTTCGGCGTCCAGGCGTGCCTCACGCTGTGCGTGGCGGCCGTCGCGCTCGGATTCGCCCTGACGGCCTCGCTCGGAACGGGGCCGTTCGCCGACGGCGGTGACGAACCGCCGGCGCGTCCCCTGCAGCTCGCCGACGGCGGCGGGACGCTCGCCGACCTCGACCGCCCCGCCGGCGCGCGCGACCGCGTGGCCGGCGCCGGCGCCGGCGGCGCGGGCGGCCCCGCGGCGAGGGCGCGCGGCCCCCCCCCCCCCCCCGCGCGCCCCCGAG
>JADGIB010000093.1 GCA_019683665.1 Solirubrobacteraceae bacterium | reverse complement strand
TTAGCTCGGTCTCGTGGGCTCGTTTTTGTGTATAAGCCCCCGGCCCCCCCCCGGGGGCGACGCCGACCCGGTGACCGCCCGCTCAGGCCGACGCGATGAGCGACTCGCCCGTCATCTCGGGCGGCTGCTCGATCCCCAGCAGCTGCAGGACCGTCGGCGCCACGTCGGCGAGGATGCCCTCCTCGCGCAGCGTCACGCCGTCGAGCGTGAGGACGACCGGCACCGGGTTCAGCGAGTGCGCCGTGTTCGGCGAGCCGTCCGGCTCGAGCATGTGGTCGGCGTTGCCGTGGTCGGCGGTGACGAGGCAGACCCCGCCCATCGCCTGCACGGCCTCGACGACCTCGCCCAGGCAGCGGTCGACGGTCTCGACGGCCTTCACCGCCGCCTCGATGACGCCGGTGTGGCCGACCATGTCGGCGTTGGCGAAGTTGATGATCCCGAAGCGGAACTCGCCCGACCGCCAGGCGTCGACGAACGCCCGCGCCGCCTCCGGCGCGCTCATCTGCGGCTTGTGGTCGTACGTCGGCACGTCGCGCGGCGACGGGACCATGTGGCGGACCTCGCCCTCGGCCGCCTCCTCCTCGCCGCCGCCGAAGAAGTACGTCACGTGCGGGTACTTCTCGGTCTCGGCGACGTGGAGCTGCTTCAGCCCATGCCGGCTGACGACCGCGGTCAGCGTCGTCGCCGGCCGGTGGGGCGGGAACGCGATCGGGTACGGCCAGCCCTCGACGTACTCGGTGAACGTCACGTACCGCTGCGGGTCGTGGGCGAGCGCCTCGGTGATCTGGCGCATCCGGTCGGGCCGGAAGTTGAACGCGATCACCGTGTCCTGCGGTCGGATGCGGGCCTCGGGCCCGACCGTCGTCGCGGTGATGAACTCGTCGGTCTCGCCGCGCGCGTACGCCTCGCGCGCCGCGTCGCCGGCCCGCTCGACGTGGTGCTCGGCCACGCCGTCGACGAGCAGCGCGCGCGCCGTCTCGGTGCGCTCCGCGCGCTTGTCGCGGTCCATCGCGTAGTAGCGGCCGATGACCGTGCCGACCCGCGCGCCCTCCCACGACTCGACGCGCTCGAGGAAGCCGACGCCGCTCGTCGGCGTCGTGTCGCGCCCGTCGGTGAACGCGTGGATGACGAGGTCCTCGACGCCGATCTCGCGGCCGAGGCGCACGAGCGCCTCGAGGTGGTCGATCGACGAGTGGACGCCGCCGTCGGAGACGAGGCCGATGAGGTGGACGCGCCCGCCGCGCGACATCGCCGCGCGCAGGACCTCGTTGTCGATGTGCTCGGCCGAGAGCGCCTCGTCGATGCGCAGGAGGTCCTGCTTGACGACGGCGCCCGCGCCGAGGTTCAGGTGGCCGACCTCGGAGTTGCCCATCTGCCCGGGCGGCAGCCCGACGTCGGGCCCCGAGGTGCGCAGCCGGGCGTGCGGGTAGCGCGCCCACAGGTCGTCCATGACCGGCGTGTCGGCGAGCGCGACGGCGTTCCCGGGCCCCTCGGGCGCCAGGCCCCAGCCGTCGAGCACGACGAGCACGACCGAGGGCACCGGCAGCGACGCCACGGTCAGCTCCGCACCGCGTCGACGATGGCCGCGAACGACGCCGGCTCCAGCGACGCGCCGCCGACGAGCGCGCCGTCGATGTCCGGCAGCGCGAGCAGCTCGGCGGCGTTCTCGGGCTTCACCGAGCCGCCGTAGAGGACGCGGACCTGCTCGGCCGCCGCCTCGTCGAAGCCGGCGACGAGCGCGCGCACGAACCCGCACGCCTCCTGGGCCTGCTCGGGCGTGGCGACCTTGCCGGTGCCGATCGCCCAGATCGGCTCGTAGGCGATCGTGACGTCGGGCAGCCGGTCGACCGGCACCTTCTCGAGCGCCTCCTGCACCTGGTGGCGCAGCTTGCGCTCGGTCTCGCCCGCCTCGCGCTCCTCCTCGGACTCCCCGACGCAGAGCATCGGCTTCAGGCCGGCCGCCAGCGCGGCGGGGACCTTCTGCTGGAGCGCGCGGTCGGTCTCGCCGAAGAGCTCGCGCCGCTCGCTGTGGCCGAGCAGCGTCCCGTGCACGTCGAGCTCGTTGAGCATCGCGGCCGAGATCTCGCCCGTGTAGGCGCCGTGGTCGGCCCAGTGCATGTTCTGGGCGTAGACCTGGACGCTGGAGCCGCGGGTCGAGTCGACGACCGCCTGCAGCGCCGTGAACGGGACGCAGAGCGCGAGGTCGATCCCGTCGACGTCGCCGACGAGCGGCAGCAGGCCGGCGACGTAGGCCTCCGCCGCGGCGATCGTCTTGTGCATCTTCCAGTTGCCCGCGATGAAGGGCGTGCGACTCACGACAGGGCCTCCACTCCGGGCAGCACCTTGCCCTCGATCAACTCCAGCGACGCGCCGCCGCCGGTCGACACGTGGTCGACGCGGTCGGCGAGCCCGAACTGCACGACGGCGGCGACCGAGTCCCCGCCGCCGACGACGGTCGTGCCGGGCGCGGCGGCGACCGCCTCCGCGACGGCCTTCGTGCCGGCGGCGAACGGCGCCAGCTCGAACGCGCCCATCGGCCCGTTCCAGCAGACGGTGCCGGCCGCGGCGATGAGCTCGCCGTAGGCGGCGGCCGTCCTCGGCCCGATGTCGAGACCCATCCAGCCCGCGGGCACGTCGACGCCGTCGAGCGCCTGCGTCTCGGTGTCGGCCGAGAACGCGCGCCCGAGCACGAGGTCGACCGGCAGCTTCAGCTTCGGGCTTCCCAGCAGCCCGCGCGCCGCCTCGACGTCCTCGTCGGCGCACAGCGAGTCGCCGACCTCGTGGCCCTGGGCCTTCAGGAACGGGAAGGCCATCGCGCCGCCGATGAGGACGCTGTCGGCGACCTCGAGGAAGCGCGTGAGGACCCCGATCTTGTCGGTGACCTTCGCGCCGCCGACGACGGCGACGAACGGCCGCCTGGGGTCGCGCATGATCCCGTTGATCGTCTCGACCTCGCGCTGCAGCAGCCGCCCCGCCGCGCTCGGCAGCAGGTGGGCGACGCCCTCGGTCGAGGCGTGCGCGCGGTGCGCGGTGCCGAACGCGTCGTTGACGTAGACGTCGGCGAGCGCGGCGAGCCGCTTCGCGAGCTCGGGGTCGTTCTTCGTCTCGCCCGGCTCGAAGCGGATGTTCTCCAGCAGGACGACCTCGCCGTCGGCGTCCTCGCCGAAGCCGACCGGCACCCCGAGGAGCTCCTCGAGGCGCCGGGCGACCGGGGCCAGCGAGTACTCGGGCACCGGCGTGCCCTTCGGCCGTCCCAGGTGGGACACGAGCAGCAGCCTCGCGGCGCCCTTCTCGCGCAGCTCGCGCAGGGTCGGCAGTGCCGAGCGGATGCGGGTGTCGTCCGTGATCCGACCGTCCTTCAGCGGGACGTTGAAGTCGACGCGCACGAGGACGCGCCGGCCCGCGACGTCGAGGTCGTCCAGCGTCCTCACGGCGCTACAGGACCTTCTGGACGAGGTCGACGACGCGGTTGCTGTAGCCCCACTCGTTGTCGTACCAGGAGACGACCTTCACGAGCGTGCCGTCGATGACGTTCGTCAGCAGGCCGTCGACGATCGACGAGTACGGGTTGGCGATGATGTCGGCCGAGACGAGCGGGTCCTCCGTGTACTTCAGGATGCCGGCCAGCGGGCCCGTGTCGGCGGCCGCCTTCAGCGCGCCGTTCACCTCCTCGACCGTCGTCTCGCGCGCCGCCTCGAACGTCAGGTCGACGACCGAGCCGGTCGGGACGGGGGCGCGGACCGCGAAGCCGTTGAGCTTGCCGTTCAGCTCCGGCAGGACGAGCCCGACCGCCTTCGCGGCGCCCGTCGACGTCGGGATCAGCGACAGGGCCGCCGCCCGGGCGCGGCGCAGGTCCTTGTGCGGCGCGTCCTGGAGGTTCTGGTCCTGCGTGTAGGCGTGGATCGTCGTCATCAGGCCGTGCTTGATGCCGACCGTGTCGTTGACGACCTTCGCGAACGGCGCCAGGCAGTTCGTCGTGCAGGACGCGTTGGAGATGATGTGGTGCTGGTCCTTGTCGTAATCGTCGAAGTTGACGCCGAGCACCACGGTCACGTCCGGCTCGGTGGCCGGGGCGGAGATGATCACCTTCTTCGCGCCCGCCTCGAGGTGCTTGGCCGCGGCGTCGCGCTTCGTGAAGCGGCCGGTCGACTCGACGACGACGTCGACGCCGAGGTCGCCCCACGGGAGGTCGGCCGGGTCGCGCTCGGCGAGGACGCGCACCGGGGTGCCGTCGACGACGATCGCGTCGTCCTTGACCTCGACGGTGCCCGGGTACGGGCCGTAGATCGAGTCGTAGCGGAGCAGGTGGCCGAGCGTGGCGGGGTCGGTCAGGTCGTTGACGGCGACCCACTCGATGTCGGCCTTCGCGGCCTGCGCGGCACGGAAGACGTTGCGGCCGATGCGACCGAAGCCGTTGATCGCGACGCGTACGGGCATGGTGCTGACGTTCTCCTTGCGTGGTGTGCTCTGGCGCGTTCTCCGACGAGTGACGGTATCTCAGGACCGAGATCGCCCGCGGGACGGGTCATCGCGCGACGACCTCGACCCGCAGGCCGTCGGGGTCGCGCAGGTAGGCCGCGAACGTCCGCGCCCCGTACTGGGGGCGCGGCCCCGGCGGGCCGTCGTCGCGCCCGCCGTGGGCGATCCCGGCCGCGTCGGCCGCCGCGCCCGCGGCCCGGCCGCGGGCGGCGAACGCGACGTGGCCGTAGCCGGGCGCGGGCGGCCGCCCGCGCTGGACGATCCAGAAGGTCGGCTCCATGACGCCGTAGGCGATCGCGGCCGCCGACTCGTGCAGGCGGCGGATGCCGAGCGCGAAGAAGACGGCGTCGTAGAACCGCGCGGAGGCGGCGAGGTCGCGCACCTCCACCCCGAGGTGGTGGATCACGTCCGGGTCCGCGGCGGGTCGGCCTTCGTGATGTCGCGGTGCGCCACCTCGACCCACACGTCGTCGCGCCCGGCGTAGCGGGCGGCGAGGTGCTCGGCGATCGCGACCGACCGGTGGCGGCCGCCGGTGCAGCCGATCGCGACCATCAGGTGCGCCTTGCCCTCGGCGACGTACTCGGGCAGCAGGAAGTCGAGCAGCGGCTCGAGGTGCGCGTAGAAGCGGTCGAGCTTCCCCTCCCGCGCCACGTACTCGACGACGCGCCCGTCGCGGCCGGTGAGCGGCTTCAGCTCCGGGACGTAGTGCGGGTTGGGCAGGAACCGCACGTCGAAGACGAGGTCGGCGTCGCGGGCCGGCCCGTACTTGAACCCGAACGACGCGAACGTGACCGCCATCCGCGCGCTCGCCTGGCGCGGCAGGAACTCGTCGGCGATCCGGCGCCGCAGCGAGGCGGCGCTGACGCCGCTCGTGTCGATGACCGTGACGATGTTGGCCCGGGCCCGGACCCCGGCGAGGATCCGCCGCTCCTCGGCGATGCCGGCGGCGACGCTGCCCTCGGGCGCGAGCGGGTGGCGCCGGCGCGTCTCCTTGTAACGGGTCAGCAGCGTCGTGTCGTCGGCCTCGAGGAAGAGGACCCGGTGGTTGACCCCGAGCGCCTCGAGGTCGTCGAGCACGGCCGACAGCGTGTCGAAGTACGCGCCGCCGCGGACGTCGGAGACGACGGCGGCCCGCTCGACCTTCGAGCCCTCGTGCATGAACAGCTCGACGAGGCCGCGGATCATCTCGGGCGGCAGGTTGTCGACGCAGAAGTAGCCCGCGTCCTCGAACACCTGCATCGCGGTCGACTTCCCCGCCCCCGAGAAGCCGGTGATGACGACCAGGTCCTGCAGCCGCGAGCCCGCGAGCGGGCCGTCGCCCGGCTGGCTCGCGGTCGACGTGGTGGCCATGCGCTCCATTCTGCCCTCCCGGTCAGACGCCGGTCTTGTGCAGGCTGTTCCACAGGTCGCGCGCGACCTTGCCCGGCAGGCCCGGGACCGCCTCGAGCTCCTCGCGGCTGGCGGCCAGGAACGCCTCGGGCGAGCCGAAGTGCTTGAGGATCGCGCGCTTGCGCGCCGGGCCGATGCCCGGCAGCTCGTCGAGCACCGAGCTCGTCATCGCCCGGTCGCGGCGCCCGCGGTGGTGGGTGATCGCGAAGCGGTGCGCCTCGTCGCGGACGCGCTGCAGGAGCTGGAGCTCCGGCGTGTCGTGGGCGAGGCGCAGCGGCTCGCGCACGCCCGGGCGGAAGACCTCCTCGATGCGCTTGGCGAGCGAGATGACGGCGACGCCCCGGTCGCGGAAGCCCTGCAGGGCGCTCAGCCCCGCCGACAGCTGGCCGGGGCCGCCGTCGATGACGATGAGGTTCGGCAGCGCGGCGAACGACGGGTCGTACTCGGGGTCGTGCGGCGACAGGTCGGCCTGGCGCTCCCACTGCGCCAGCCGCCGCCCGAGGACCTCGGCCATCGCCGCGAAGTCGTCGGGGACCCCCTCGTTGCCGCGGATGCGGAAGCGGCGGTAGTCGCTCTTCTTCGGCGCCCCGCCCTCGAAGACGACCATCGACGCGACCTGGTGGGTCCCCATGAGGTTGGAGATGTCGTAGCACTCGATCCGCAGCGGGAGCGCATCGAGCCCGAGCGCCTGCTGGAGGCCGTCGAGCGCCTCGACGCGCTGCTGGCGGCGGCGCTCGGTCTTCAGGCGCTCCTGGTCGAGGGCGAGCTTCGCGTTGCGCTCGGCGAGGTCGAGGATGCGGCGCTTGTCGCCGCGCTCGGGGACGCGCAGCTCGACCCGCCCGCCGCGGCGCTCGGCCAGCGCGTCGGCCAGCGACGGGTCGACCGGCACCTGGACGAGGATCTGGGCCGGGATCGAGATCGCCTCGGCGTAGTACTGGAGGACGAACTCCTCGACGACCTGCTCGAGCTCCCGTTCGCCCTCGTTGGAGAGGTAGAAGGACTGGCGGTCGGAGAGGACGCCGTCGCGGACCTGGAACACCTGGGCGTTCGCGTCGGTGCCCTGGACGGCGACGGCGACCGCGTCGAGCGTCCCGACCGCCTCGTTGGCGACCCGCTGGCGCTCCAGCAGCGAGCGGACCGCGTTGAGGCGGTTGCGCTCGATCGCCGCCTGCTCGTACTCCTGCGCCTCGGCCGCGGCGCGCATCCGCGCCTCGAGGTCGCGCTCGATCTCGCGGTAGCGGCCTGACAGGAACGCGATCACCCCCTCGATCGCCTCCATGTACCCGGCGCGGTCGACGTACCCCACGCACGGCGCCCCGCAGCGCTTGATGTAGTAGTCCAGGCACGGCGAGCCGGAGCGCCGGCCCGGCTCCGGGCCCTGGCAGGAGCGGAACTGGAAGACCTTGCCGAGCAGGTCGAGCGTGCCGCGCACGCGCTTGGCGTTGCTGTAGGGGCCGAAGTAGAGGCGGTTGCGGCGGTGGCGCTCGCGGGTGAAGTAGACGCGGGGGTACTCCTCGTCCATCGAGATCGCGATGAACGGGTACGACTTGTCGTCGCGCAGGCGGATGTTGAAGCGCGGCTGGTACTGCTTGATGAAGTTCTGCTCGACGAGCAGCGCCTCCGACTCGCTGGCGACGAGGAGGTAGTCGACCGACTCGATCTCCTCGGTCATCCGGTAGGCGCCGCGGGTCACCGGGTTGGAGAAGTGCGACGCGACGCGCTTCTTCAGCGACTTCGCCTTGCCGACGTAGATGACCTTGCCCTTGGCGTCGTGGAAGAGGTAGACGCCCGGCCCGTCGGGGAGGTGCCTGCGCTGCTCGTGGACGCGTGCCCCCGGTCTCGCCATCTCCGTCTGAGGATAGGGTCGGCGCCGTGGCCGGCCGCATCGACGAGATCGCGCGGGAGCGCTTCGGCTTCCGGGCGCTGCGGCCCGGCCAGCGCGAGGCGATCGAGGCGGTCCTCGCCGGGCGCGACACCGTCGCGATCCTCGCCACGGGCTCCGGGAAGACCGCGATCTACCAGATCGCCGGGCAGCTCCTCGACGGCGCGACCGTCGTCGTGTCGCCGCTGATCTCGCTCCAGCGCGACCAGGTCCAGGGCGAGCGCGACGCCGCGGTCGTGAACTCGACGATCAGCGCCGGGGCGCGCGAGGCCGTCTTCGCCGAGGCCGAGGACGGCGAGCTCGAGTACGTCCTGCTCGCCCCCGAGCAGCTCGCCAAGCCGCAGGTCCAGGCGCGGCTGGCCGAGGCGCGCGTCTCGCTGCTCGTCGTCGACGAGGCCCACTGCGTGTCGGAGTGGGGCCACGACTTCCGCCCCGACTACCTCGGCCTCGACGAGGCGGTCGAGCGGCTCGGCCGCCCGACCGTGCTCGCGCTGACCGCGACCGCCGCCCCGCCGGTCCGCGACGACGTCGTCGCGCTGCTCGGGCTGCGCGACCCGGTCGTCGTCGTGCGCGGGTTCGACCGGCCGAACATCCGGCTCGAGGTCGAGGCGTTCCACGACCCGGCGCGCAAGCGGCGGGCGCTGCTCGACGCGGCGGCCGAGGCCGAGGGCGCCGGCATCGTCTACGTCGCGACGCGGCGCGCGGCCGAGGCGGTGGCCGACGCGCTCGCCGCCCGCGGCGTGCGGGCCGCCGCCTACCACGGCGGCCTCGGCGCCCGGCGGCGCAACGCGGTCCAGGCGGCGTTCATGGAGGCCGGCGACCTCGACGTCGTCGTGGCGACGACCGCGTTCGGGATGGGCGTCGACAAGCCCGACGTGCGCTGGGTCTTCCACCACGACGTGAGCGCGTCGCTGGACGCCTACTGGCAGGAGGTCGGCCGCGCCGGGCGCGACGGGCGGCCGGCGCGGGCCCGGCTCTTCTACCGGCCCGAGGACCTCGGGCTGCGGCGCTTCTTCGCCGGCGGCGGCGCGGCCCGGGCGGCGCTGGAGCGGGTGGCGCGGGCGCTCGCCGCCGCGGGCGGCCCGGTCGACCCGGCCGCCGTCCACGCGGCGCTCGGGCTGTCGCGCACGCGGCTGGCGACCGCCGTCCACCGGCTCGAGCGGGCGGGCTTCGCCGAGGTCGGCGGCGACGGGCTCGTGCGCGCCCTCGGCGGCCCGGACGCGATCGGCGCCGCCGTCGAGGAGGCCGCCCGCGCCGAGGCGGACCGCCACGCGTTCGACCGCTCGCGCGTGGAGATGATGCGCGCCTACGCGGAGGAGCGCCGCGGCTGCCGGCGGGCGTTCGTCCTCGGCTACTTCGGCGAGGCCTACGACCCGCCGTGCGGCGCCTGCGACCGGTGCGACGCCGGCCTCGGCGAGGACGACCCGGCGACCCCGGAGGCGGCCGGGTTCGCGGTCGGCGAGCGGGTCGCGCACGGCACCTGGGGCGAGGGGACCGTCGGGCGGATCGAGGGCGACCAGCTCACGGTCGTCTTCGACGCGGTCGGCTACAAGACGCTCGACGCCGGGCTCGTCGCGCAGCGGGGCCTGCTCAGGCGCGCCGGCGCGCCCAATCCCTCGGGGCCGCCGGGGCGGTCCCGGTAGGGTCCGCCCATGTCCGCGACCGCGGTCCGGACGTGCCCGCTCTGCGAGGCGACGTGCGGCCTGGAGCTGACGATCGACGGCGGCCGGGTGACGCGGATCCGCGGCGACGCCCACGACGTCCTCTCGCGCGGGTTCCTCTGCCCGAAGGGCGTCTCGCTGATCCAGCTCCACGAGGACCCCGACCGGCTGCGCACGCCGGTGCGCCGCACGGCCGGCGGCCGGTTCGAGCCGTGCTCGTGGGACGAGGCGTTCGCGCTCGTCGACGCCGGGCTGCGCGGGGTCCTCGAGCGGTCGGGCGGCGACCGCGACGCGATCGCGGCCTACCTCGGCAATCCGTCGGCGCACAGCCTGTCGGCGCTCGTCTACGGGCGGGTGCTGCTGAAGGCGCTCGGGACGCGCAACGTCTTCTCGGCCGGCTCGGTCGACCAGATCCCCAAGCAGCTCGCGTCGGCGCTCATGTTCGGCGGGCCGCTGACCGTCGCCGTCCCCGACCTCGACCGCACCGACCACCTCCTGGTCCTCGGGGCCAACCCGCTGACCTCGAACGGGTCGCTCATGACGGCGCCCGACGTCCGCGGGCGGCTGCGCCGGATCCGGGCGCGCGGCGGCCGCGTCGTCGTCGTCGACCCGCGCCGCACCCGCACCGCGCAGGCCGCCGACGAGCACGTCCCGATCCGGCCGGGCACCGACGCGCTGCTGCTGATGGCGATGGTCGCGACGCTGTTCGAGGAGGGCCTCGTCGCGCCCGGGCGCCTCGCCGGCCTGTGCGACGGGATCGAGGAGGTCCGCGCGCTCGCCGCCCCGTTCGCGCCGGAGCGGGTGGCGGGGCCGACCGGGATCCCGGCGGGGACGATCCGGCGGCTGGCCCGCGAGCTGGCCGCCGCGCCGCGGGCGGTCGTGTACGGGCGGATGGGCACGACGACGCAGGCGTTCGGCACGACCGCCTCGTGGCTCGTCGACGTGCTGAACGTCCTGACCGGCAACCTCGACCGCGAGGGCGGCGCGATGTTCCCGCGGCCGGCGACCGGGGACGGCCCGCGCCGGGCGCGGATGGGCCGCTGGCGCAGCCGGGTCCGCGGCCGCCCGGAGGTGTTCGGCGAGCTGCCGGCGGCGTGCCTGGCCGAGGAGATCGACACGCCCGGCGACGGGCAGGTGCGGGCGCTGATCGCGCTCGCCGGCAACCCGGTCGTGTCGACCCCGAACGCGCGGCGGCTGGAGCGGGCGCTCGCGTCGCTGGACCTCATGGTCGCCGTCGACCTGTACGTGACGGAGACGACGCGGCACGCCGACGTGATCCTGCCGGCGCCGTCGCTGGAGCGCGCCCACTACGACCTCGCGCTCTCCGCGTTCGCGGTGCGCGACGTCGCCAACTACTCGCCGCCGACGCTGCCGCTCCCGGACGGGATGCCCGACGAGTGGGAGACGCTCCTGCGCCTGGCCGGGATCGCCGCCGGGCAGGGTCCGGACCCGAACGTCGCCGCGCTCGACGACCTCGTGGCGGCGGCGACGGCGCAGCGGCTCGGCGTGCCGCCGGAGGCGCTCGCGGGGCGGCGCGGGCCGGAGCGGATCCTCGACGCGATGCTGCGCGCCGGCCCCGACGACCTGACGCTCGCCGACCTCGAGGCGGCGCCGCACGGGATCGACCTCGGGCCGCTGCGCCCGCGGCTGCCGGAGCTGCTGAGCACCGAGGACGGCCGCATCCGGCTGGCGCCGGAGCCGCTCGCCGGCGACGTCGCCCGGCTGCGGGCAGCGCTCGAGGACGCGCGGGCCGGAACCGGACGCGAGGACGGCGGACTGCTGCTCGTCGGGCGGCGCGACCTGCGCTCGAACAACTCGTGGATGCACAACCTGCCGCTGCTCGTGTCGGGCCCGGCGCGCTGCACGGTGCAGGTCCACCCCGACGACGCGGCGCGCCTCGGGCTGGCCGACGGCGCCCGCGCCCGGGTGCGCTCCGCGGTCGGCGAGATCGAGCTGCCGGTCGAGGTCACCGACGCGGTCATGGCCGGCGTCGTGTCGATCCCGCACGGGTGGGGCCACGACGCCGACGGGGTCGGCTGGGCGACGGCGGCCCGCCACGCGGGCGCCAACAGCAACGTCCTCAGCGACGAGCAGGCGGTCGAGCCCGTGTCGGGCACGGCGATCCTCAACGGGATCCCGGTGACGCTGGCGCCCCTGGCCAGCGACGGCGCGCGGACGGTCAGCGACCGCGCCCGCAGGGTCAGCGGCCGCGCCGGAACGGCCGCGGCAGCACCCCGTCCCGCGTGAGCTGGTAGACGGGCAGGACGAGCGCGGCGACCGCGGCGACGACGA
>JADGIB010000092.1 GCA_019683665.1 Solirubrobacteraceae bacterium | reverse complement strand
TGTTGTGTATTAGTGACAGGTGTGGGCGCGGGGGCCGTGGGGGACGATCGCGATCGAGGCGGCGGGCATGGTCTCGTCTCCGGCCGGCCGGGTCAGCGGACCCGCTGCAGGAACCCCGCGGGGTGGCAGGTGAGGCCGTAGACCTCGAGGTCGCGGCGGACCCGGAACGCGGATCCGACCGGCCCCGCGAGCCAGACGTGCAGGGCGGGGAGGACCCCGCGCGGCCAGGCGGGGTTCTCGCGCATCCACTCGATGTCGACGCACCCGTCCTCCACGACGAAGAAGCCGCCGACGGGGACGAGGTCGGCGTAGAGGTCGAGCGCGGCGGCGGTCGTCTCGGCGGTGTGGGCGGAGTCCTCGACGACCATGCACGTCGCGCCGGGCGGGACGTGGCGGCCGACCTCCTCGCGCACGGCGGGGTCGCGCACGTCGCCCTCGACGAAGGCGATCGTCGCCTCGAAGTCGGGGTCGCGCGCGGCGACGTTCTGGCGCGCGACGGAGAGGTCGAGGTCGACGGCGACGACGCGCGGCTCGGCGGCGAGGACGCCGTAGCCGGCGAGCGTGCGCAGCCGGTCGCGGAACCAGAGCGTGCTGCCGCCCGACTGGGCGCCGAGCTCGATGACGACGTCGGGGCGCCCGACCCACAGGAGGTGCTCGTAGACGCGCAGGTCCTCGGGGAACTTCGACGTCTTGATGCCGAGGTAGCGGTCGTGGGTGTGCTGGTGGGCGCGCGCGAGCCAGTACTCGCGGATCGTCGTGTCCGGCGTGACGGCGACCGGGGCCGGGAGGCTGTTCTCGACGGTGAGCTGCGGCGGGTCGACCGCGAGCACGTAGCCGCTCACCGGGCCCCCTCGGCGGTCGCGACGACGACCCAGAACGACGCCTCCGGGTCGCGGCCGCGCACGAGCAGCGGGCTGTGCAGCGGCTGGTGGTAGTGGTCGATCGTGACCCGGCGCGGCGCGGCGGCGGCGGCCAGCTCGCACTCGAACTCGTCCAGCGTCCAGTCGGTCACGTGGAACTGGTTCATCCACGAGCCGTGGTGGACCGGGTTCGGGAACGAGCCGACGATGAGGTCGACGGCCGACCAGGCGATGCGCAGCGCGTTCGGGGCGTCGGGCAGGTGCTCGATGACCTCGAACATGACCGCGGCGTCGGCGCGCGGCAGCGGGTCGGCGCAGAGGTCGTGGCCGTAGGTGAGCTCGCTCACGCCCGGCCAGCGGGGGCGCTCCTGCTCGGACGGCTGCCAGATGTCGAAGCCGCGGACCGAGGCGGCCGACCACGACAGCATCTCGCTGCCGTACCCGGTGCCGCAGCCGAGGTCGAGGACGTGGAGGCCGCCGACGACGCCCTGCGCGAACGCGTAGCGGGAGCAGTGCTCGCTCATGACGTCGGGGCGCGGCATGCCCGGGAACGCGCGCTCGAACATGAGCGGGTCGGGGCCGCCGAGCGTCGGCGAGCGGCGCCAGGCGGCGCCGGCCGGGCCGGCGGCGACGGCGGCGAGGTTCTCGGCCGCGTCGGCGCGCTCGGGGTCGATCGCGAGCGCCGCGCGCAGGAGGATCTCGGCCTCGTCGACGCGGCCGCGGCGGTGGGCCATCACGGCGAGGTCGTTGAGCCACTCGAGGTCGAGCGCGCCGGCGACCGCGAGGCGCTGCGCCTCGTAGGCCTCGTCCGTGCGGCCGGCCTCGATCGACGCCAGGGCCCGCTCGCGGAGCTCGGCGGCCGGCTGCGTGTCGGTGCTCATGGCCGGTGGATCGGCCACGATCGACCGCACTTGAGCGCGCGAGGGTCAAGGACCCGCCGGCGGGGCCGATCTCCCTGCCTGTGAACCCGTTGGTCTCCTGCGTGATCTGCGCCCACGACTACGAGGCGTACGTGGAGCGCGCCGTGCGCAGCGCCCTGGAGCAGGAGGGGATGCCGCCCGGGTCCGTCGAGGTGATCGTCGTCGACGACGGCTCGACCGACCGCACCCCGCAGCTGCTGGCCGGCTTCGGGGACCGGATCCGCGTGATCCGCCAGGCCAACCAGGGCGCGGCGGTCGCGACGAACACCGGCATCGCCGCGTCGCGCGGCGCGTACGTGTCGCTGCTGGACGCCGACGACGAGTGGCTGCCCGACCGGCTGCGCCGCGTCGTCGACCTGCTCGAGCGCCGGCCCGAGGTCGGGCTCGTCCACGGCGACATGGTCGTCGTCGACGGCGCCGGCGAGGTGCTCCACCCCTCGATGCTGCAGTGGAGCGGCGTGCCCGCCTCGTCGGGCCGCGTGCTCGGCGAGTACCTGCGCGACAACCAGGCGACGACCTCGGCGATCACGCTGCGCGGCGACCTCGCCCGCGCGCTGCCGCCCGCCCCCGCCTGGATGTCGTGCCGCGACTGGTGGCTGGCCGCGCAGGTCGCCGCCCGCCACGAGATCGCCGTCGCCGACGGGCCCGTCGCCCGCTACCGCGTCCACGGGGCCAACGGCTTCGCCTTCGGCCACGGCGACCCGCAGGCCGAGCTGCGCCTGCTCGAGCGGGCGGTGCGGGTGCGGCGGCTGCTGCTGCGCACGCTCGACCTCGCGTCGGTGCCGCTGCCCGAGCTCGCCGCCGCCTGGAGCCACCACGTCATGGCGATGGACCTCGTCGCGCAGCGGCGCGGGCGGCCGGTCGACGACCTCCTGGCCGTCGACGACGCGGACCGCGCCGAGGCCGACGCCCGGCTGCGCGAGGCGCTCGACCGCCGCGACCGCGACCCCGCCGGCGCCGCCCGCGCCGCGGTCGCCGCGCTGGCCGCCGACCCGGGCCGCGCCGACGCCTTCTCCCTCTTCCACGACCTCGCCGCGGCCGCCGGCGCGGCGCCCGTCCCGCCGCCGGCGATCCGCCGGGCGGTGCTCGGGCGCCTGCGCGGCGAGCTGGCCGCCCGCGCCCACGCGCTCCCGCTCGAGCAGCTCCTGGGCCGCTGGCAGCAGCTCGAGCAGCAGCGCGGGCTCGTCGACGCCGCGCTCGGGCCGGCGCCGGTCGGCGCCGGCGACCGCGACCGGGGCCTGGACGCGGTCGCCGCCGCGCTCGCGTCCGCCGACCGCGGCGACGACGTGGCGGCGGCGCGGTCGCTCGTCGCCGCGCTCTGCCACAACCCGGCCGACGCGCACGCCCAGTTCGCGCTCCAGGCCGCGGTCGGCCGCCTCGGCGGCCGGCCCGCCCCGCCGCGCGACGCCGCGGCCCGCGAGCGGCTCTCGGGCCCGCGGCCGCCGGCGGTCGACGACGCGCGCGCGTTCGTCGCGATCGCGCTCGCCGACGAGCTCGCCGCCGACCCGGGGCTCCTGCGCGCCTGGGCGGAGGCGTTCGACGGCGGCGACGACGCGACGCTCGCCGTCTACGCGCCGGGCCGCACGCCCGGCGACGCGCAGGCGCAGGTCCTCGCCGCGCTCGACGCGGCCGGCCTCAGCGCCGACGACGACCGCGACATGACGCTCATCGCCGCCGCCCACCCCGACCCGGGCGTCGAGGCGCGCCTGGCCGGCGACGCCCTCGCCCTCCTCGGCCGCGCGCGGGCCGCCGGCGCGCTCGGGGGCCTGCCGCCGCTGGCGACGCCCGAGGCGCTGCGCGAGCGCGCGCGCCGCCGCTGGGACCACGACGGCGCCGGCCGCCCGCTGTCGGTGGCGATCAAGATCTGCGCGCCCCGCTGGGCCGGGGCCGAGAGCTGGGGCGACCTGCACTTCGCCCGCGCGGTCGCCGACGAGCTGCGCCGCCGCGGCCACCGGGCGATCGTCCAGGTCATCGAGGAGTGGGACGACCCCGACGGGCGCGCCTGCGACGTCGCGCTGCACCTGCGCGGCCTCGACGCCTACGTCCCGCGCGACGACGAGGTCAGCGTCCTCTGGTGCATCAGCCACCCCGAGCGGGTCACCCCCGCCGAGTGCGACCGCTACGACGTCGCCTTCAGCGCCTCCCCGCGCCACGCGGCCGAGCTGTCGCGCCGGACGCGCCGCCCGGTCCTCGCGCTCCCGCAGGCCACCGACCCGACCGTCTTCTTCCCCGACCCCGATCCCGCGCACGCGCGCGACGTCGTGTTCGTCGGCAACTCGCGGCGGACCGTGCGCCCGATCGTGCGCGACCTCCTGCCGACGGACCTCGACGTGGCGATCTGGGGCCGCGACTGGGAGCCGTACGTCGACCGCCGCCACCTGGCCGGCGAGCACCTGCCCAACGACGCGGTCCGCCGCGCGTACACGTCGGCCGGGGTCGTGCTCAACGACCACTGGGACGACATGCGCGCGCAGGGCTTCGTCTCCAACCGGGTCTTCGACGCGCTCGCCTGCGGGGCGACGGTCGTCAGCGACGACGTCCCCGAGCTCGACGAGCTGCTGCCGGGCGCGGTCCTGCGCTACCGCGCCCGCGACGACCTCCACGCGACGCTGCGCCGCGAGCTCGCCGACCCCGAGGGGCGGCGCGAGCGGGGCGCCCGCGCCCGCGAGCTCGTGCTCGCCCGCCACACGTTCGCGGCGCGCGTCGACACGCTGCTGGACGCGGTCGCGCCCCGGGTGCGGGCCGGCGCGGCGCGGGGCTGACCCGCGCCGCGGCGGGGGCGGCGCGGCGCGGCGGGGGCGGCGCGCGTCGGGCGGCGCGGCTAGTGCCCGGAGCGCACGTGGCAGAGCAGCTCGCGCTCCAGCCACGCGTCGATCGCCGGGTCGGGGGCGATCGGCCGCTCGCCGCGGACGCCCTCGAGGATGATGACGCTCGGGTGGCCGCCCTCGACGACGTAGCCGCCGTGGCGCTCGAGGCCGCGCAGCTCGGGGTCGCGGCTCTCGCCGTAGGCGAACGCCTCGACGTCCTCGTAGCCGACCGCGGTCATGACGAGCCGCAGCATCTCCTCGGTCCACAGGAAGCGGTGGCCCCAGCCGTAGAAGCCGCGGTTCATCGCCAGCGTGTCCTCGATGCGGCGCTCGAGGCTCGGCGGGTCCAGGTCGAAGTGGGCGTGCACGACCCAGGCGAGGTTCGGCGTCGACAGGCGGATCCGCCCGCCCGGCGCGAGCGCGGCGCCCGCGTGGACGAGGAAGCGGATCGCGGCGTCGATCTCGAGGTGCTCGATGAAGTGCTCGCCGAAGACGTGGGTGAGGTCGCGGAACGGCCACGGCTGCGTCGCGTCGAGGACGGCGTCGACGCCCGGGAACGGGCGCACGTCCGTGTTGCACCACCCCGGCAGCAGCGCCTTCGGGCCGCAGCCGACGTGGACCTTGCGCACGGCCGGCGGCGCCGGGTCGGCGGGGACGGCGACGATCGGCGGCGTCGCGTTTCGGGGCGGGGAGACGATCCGCATGTCCCGGTCATCGGCGCGCGCGGGACCCGCTTGAGGGCCGGCGCGGTCAAGGACGCGGGGAGCGCGCCGATCACGGGGAGGTGACCGCCGCATCGTCCCCGCACCGGCCGCGCGCCTCGGTCGTCATCGTCTGCCACGGCCGCCGCGACATGACCGAGCGCTGCCTGCACAGCCTGCGGGACGCCCTCGGCCCGGCGCTCGGCGACACGTGGGAGGTCGTCGTCGTCGACAACGCCTCCCCCGACGACACGCTCGACCTCCTGCGCGCGTGGGCCGACCGGGTCACCGTCGTCGCCCTCCCCGAGAACCGCGACTTCTCCGGCGGCTGCAACGCCGGCGCCGAGGCCGCCCGCGGCGAGGTGCTCGTCTTCCTCAACAACGACACCGTCGTCGGCCCCGGCGCCCTCGAGGCGCTGGCCGAGCAGGTGCGCGAGCCGGGGGTCGGCGCGGCCGGCGCGCGGCTGCTGTACCCGGACGGGACGCTCCAGCACGCGGGCGTGTGGATGATGCGCGAGGCCGAGGCGCTCGTCGTCCCGCACCACCTCTTCCACCACGAGCCCGGCGACCTGCCCGCCGCGGCCGTGACCGTCGACCTCGACTGCGTCACCGCCGCCTGCCTGGCCATCCCCGCCTCCCTGTTCGCCGAGCTCGGCGGCTTCGACACCGCCTACCGCAACGGCTGGGAGGACGTCGACCTGTGCCTGCGCGTGCGCGTGGCCGGCCACCGGGTCGTCTACCGCGGCGACGTCGCGCTCGTCCACGACGAGGGCGCGACCCGCGGCCGCCAGCAGGGCATGTCGCGCAACGCCGAGATCTTCTACGCCCGCTGGGGCGCGATGCTCGACGACGACCGCGAGGCGTTCGCGCGCATCTGGGACGCCGCGTACACCCCGCCGGCCGCCGAGGGCGCCGGGGTCGCCGACGTGCGCGTGCACGGCCAGGTCAGCGGCCTCGGGCCGCGCGCCGCGCAGGCGCGCGCGATCGTCGCCGGCCTGGAGGCGCTCGGCCGCCGGCCGGGGACCCGCAACGCCGGCCTCGGGGCCGTCGGCCCGCGGCTCACCCGCGACGAGTGGGAGCCGGTGCGGCGCGCGCTCGGCCGCGAGCTGCCCGACGGCATCCCCGAGATCGACCCCGACGCGGTCCCGACCGCCGTCCTCGCCGACGCGCCCCAGGTCGGCTCCGGGGGCGGCGGCACCCTGGCGCTGCTGCCCGCCCACGACCTCGACGCGGCCGCCGCCGCGCTCGACGCCGCGCTCGCCCTGCCCGGCCCGCTCACCGTCTCGCCCACGGTCGCCACCGACGCCGTCGAGCGGCTCGTCGCCGAGCGCGCCCCGCACGCCGAGCGGCTCGGCCCCGGCACCTCCGAGGCCGTCCTCGCCCTCCGCGCCCGCGCCGCCGACGCCGTCGTCGCCGCCGACCCCGCCGACCGGTGGGACCGGGCCGCGCTCGTCTGCGCCGGCTCGGGCGCCGCCGTCGTCGTCCGCCCCGGCGGCCCGGCCGACGCCCTCCTCGGCGAGCTCGCCGGCACGCTCGGCGGGCGCCCCGCCCCGGTCGCGGGCCGCGCCGAGCGCCACGCCCGCGTCGCCGAGGCGTGCGCCCCGGCCCGCCTGCTGGCCGCGGCCGTCCCGGCCGCCACATGAGCGCTCAACCGCGCCCGGCGCCTGCCGATCACGTGGGCGTGATCGCGTTCGCCTCGTGCATCGCCGACCAGGACACGTTCGCGAGCCGGGCGCTGCCCGGGCTGCGGCGCGTGATGGAGCCCGACTCGCCGTTCGCCGAGCTGACGACGACGACGTCGATCCACGAGGCCTACAACGAGGCGCTCGAGCACTTCGCCCAGGCGCCCGACCTCGAGGCGCTCGTCCTCCTGCACGAGGACGTCGAGCTCTACGACCCCGAGTTCTGCGCGCTCGTGCGCCGCGCCCTCGCCGACCCCGACGTCGCGATCGTCGGCGCGATCGGCGCCCGCGACGTCCGCTCGCTGGCCTGGTGGGAGGGGACGATGGCCGGGCGCGTGGCCGAGACGCGCGGGGTCCTCGACCACGCGTTCGACGACCCGGTCGTCGACGCCGTCGACGGGCTGCTGCTCGTCCTCTCGCCGTGGGCGGTGCGCAACCTCCGCTTCGACACCGACACGTACACGGGCTTCCACGCCTACGACGTCGACATCTGCTTCGCCGCCCGCGCCGCCGGGCGCAAGGTCGTCGTCGCCGACCTGCCGCTCATGCACTACACGAAGACCGGCTACGGCGACGAGCGCGCGTGGCGGGCCGCCGACGCCGCCTTCCGGGCGAAGTGGGGCCTGGACGCCGCCGTCGCCGCCTGAGCGCCGCTACGGCAGCAGGAGCCCGGCCAGGAGCGCCGGGTCGCGGCGCGCCCGCCCGGCCCCGCCGTCGCGCGGGCGCTTGACGAGCTCGATCTCGTCGGGCGAGGTCAGGCGCCGCAGCCGGCCCGCGGCGACGAGCGCGTCGTCGACGGCGCCCGGGCGGCCCTGGAACGTCGTCCACACCGGGGTGCCGAGCGCGACCGCCTCGCGGTTCATCGTGCCGCCGGCCGACACGACGAGGTCGGCGTAGGCGATGAGCGACTGCGTGTCGACGACCCGGTCGGGCACGATCAGCCCCGCGCCGATCTCCTCGCGCTGCTGCGGCGTGCGTGGCAGCACGACGGTCTGCGTCCCGCGCAGGCGGTCGAGGACGTCGCGGAACAGCGCGTTCTCGAAGCGGTGGTAGGCCGACATCTCGGCCGGGGTGCGCACGACGGCGATCGGCTGCGCCGGGTCGAGCCCGAGCTCGTCGAGCACGGCCGGGTCCGGCTCGAAGTCGGCGAGCGCGTACTCCTCCTTCAGCCCCGGGTACCGGCGCACCTTGCCCCGCGCCCCGTAGCGGTCGAGTCGCTCGGCGGGCAGCAGCTCCGGCACGACGACCGCGCGCGCGAGGCGGCAGTTGATGTGGTGCTGGAACGTCGCCCACTCGTAGTCGAACGTCGTCGTGGCCGGGATCCCGAGCACGCGCGCGGCGACCGTCTGGTCGTTGGAGCCGTGGCCGACGGCGGCGTCGAACGGGCCGTGGCGGCGGGCCCAGCGCACGAGCGCGCGCGAGCGGGCGGCCAGCCCCCGGGCCTTCGCGGCCAGGCCGGCGCCGCGGTGGCGGCCGATCGCCGTGTGGTCGAGGCCGTAGCGCTCGAGCAGGCCGAGCGTCTGGGCGAAGTCGCGGGCGGTGATCGCGACGTCGTGGCCCTGCGCGCGCCAGCACGCGATGACCGGCGCCAGCACGACGACGTGCGGGCTGTTCGTGACGTCCACCCAGATGCGCACGGGGCACGAACGCTACCCTGGTCGGCCGCGTGCCCGTCCTCCTCGTCCTGGCCTCGCTGACCGACCCGATCGTCGAGTTCGCCGTCGACGTGGTCGGCGACCTCGGGCTCTGGGGCATCTTCCTGCTGATGACGCCCGAGAGCGCGTGCATCCCGATCCCGTCGGAGGCCACGATGCTCTTCGCGGGCTTCAACGTGTCCGAGGGCCGCTACTCGCTGTGGGCGGCCGTGCTCGTCGGGTCGTTCGCGAACCTCGTCGGCTCCTGGATCGCGTACGCGATCGGCTACTACGGGCGGATCGAGCTGCTGGAGAAGCACGGCAAGGCGCTGCACATCAAGCGGTCGCACCTCGAGTGGGCCGACCGCTGGTTCGAGCGCTACGGGGCCTACGCGGTCTTCTTCTCGCGGATGCTGCCGATCGTGCGGACGTTCATCTCGCTGCCGGCCGGCGTCGCGCGCATGCCGTTCTGGAGCTTCTCGGTCCTGACCTTCCTGGGCTGCATCCCCTGGGTCTTCGCGCTGACGTTCATCGGCAAGCAGGTCGGCGACCGCTGGGAGGACTGGAAGGACCACCTCCACTACTTCGACTACGCGGTCGCGGCGATCATCGTCCTCGGCGCCGCGTACCTCGGCTTCCGCTGGTGGCGGGGGCGGCGCGCGCGCCCGGTCGCCGATGAGGCCTGAGGCCGCCGCCGCGGAGCTGCCGCTCGCCGAGGCGGTCGCGCTCGGGGCGCTCCACGGCCCGGCCGAGCTGCTGCCGATCTCCTCGTCGGGGCACGTCGAGCTCGTGCCGTGGCTGGCCGGCTGGCGCTACGCCGGCCTCGACCCCGAGCTGCGCAAGGCCTTCGAGGTCGCGCTGCACGCCGGGACGGCGGCCGCGCTGCTCATCGCCCTGCGCGACGAGGTGGCCGAGGCCGCCCGCGGGTTCGACCGCCGGCGCGCGACGCTCGTCGTCCTCTCGTTCCTGCCGCCGGCCGTCGCCGGGTACGCGCTCGAGCGCCCGATCGAGCGCCGCCTCGGGACGCCGGCGACGATCGCCGCCGGGCTGCTGGCCGGGTCGGCGGCGATGGTCGTCGCCGACCGGGTCGGCGCGACCGGCCGCCGCCGCGAGGAGGCCGGCTGGCGCGACGCGCTCGCGCTCGGGATCGCCCAGGCGTGCGCGCTCGTGCCCGGCGTGTCGCGCAACGGGGCGACGCTCGCGGCGGCGCGGCTGCGCGGGTTCGGCCGCGAGGACGCCAACGCGCTGTCGCGGCACGTGGCGCTGCCGATCATCGTCGGCGCCGGCGCGCTGAAGGGCGCGCGGCTGGCCCGCCGCGGCCTGCCGTCCGGCACCGCCGCCGCGTTCGCGGCCGGGATCGGCGCGTCGCTGCTGTCGACGCTCGCCTCGACGTGGCTGATCCGGTTGGTCGAGCGCGACCGCTCGCCGGCCCCGTACGCGGCCTACCGGACCGCGCTCGCGGGGCTCGTGATCCGCCGGCTCTGGAAGGATCGGGGGCGATGAGCAGCGACGCCGACGCCTACGCCGCCTCCGGCGTGGACATCCCCGCCTCCGACCGCACCGTCGACGCGATCGTCGAGGTGCTCCGCGCGATCGACCCGGGCCGCCCGTCCCGGGTCGTGGACCTGCCCGGGCACTACGCCTCCGTGCTGCGGGTGACCGACGGCCTCGGGATCGCGATCGGGACCGACGGCGTCGGCTCCAAGATCGTCGTCGCCGAGGAGACCGGCCGCCTCGACACGGTCGGCATCGACTGCATCGCGATGAACGTCAACGACGTCGTCTGCGTCGGCGCCGAGCCGATCGCCGTCCTCGACTACCTCGCCGTCGAGCGCGCCGACCCCGACGCCGGGGCGGCGATCGCCCGCGGGCTGCGGGCGGGCGCCGAGGCCGCCGGCGTCGAGATCCCCGGCGGCGAGCTCGCCGTCCTGCCCGAGCTCATCCAGGGCCACCCGTCCCCGCACGGCTTCGACCTGTGCGCGTCGTGCATCGGGACCGTCGCCCTGGACGCGATCGTCACCGGCGCGCAGGTCGCGCCCGGCGACGCGATCGTCGGCCTGCCGTCGAGCGGCATCCACTCCAACGGCTACACGCTCGCGCGCCGCGCGCTGTCGTCGCTGGGCTACGACGAGCGCCCGCCGGAGCTCGGCGGCGCGACCGTCGCCGACGCGCTCCTGGAGCCGACGGTCATCTACGTGCGCGCGGTCCTCGAGCTGCTGCGCAGCGACGTCCCCGTCCACGGCCTGGCCCACATCACCGGCGGCGGGCTGACGAACCTCCTGCGCCTGAACCGGGGCGTCGGGTTCGCGATCGAGCGGCCGCTGCCGGTGCCGGGGATCTTCGAGCTGATCGCCCGCCTCGGGCGCGTCGACGCGCGCGAGATGTGGACGGTCTTCAACATGGGCTGCGGCTTCGCCTGCATCGTCCCCGAGGCGCGCGCCGACGACGCCGTCGCCCTCCTCGCCGCCCATCACCCGGGCACGGCGCGGATCGGCACGGTGACCGACCGCGCCGGCGAGATCGGCTGGCCGCCGGGCGTCTGAGCGGCGGGGCCGCGCGCTCAGCCGAGGCGGACGTAGCCGGTGGCGCCGCCGCCGTCGGGCCCGTACGCCCGCCGCGAGACGGCGTTGGAGGAGTTGCCCTCGATCGTCGTGATCGAGCCGTCGACGCCGACGGACTCGACGATGCCGATGTGGCGCCCGCCCCACACGATGAGGTCGCCCGGCTGCGGGCGCTGGGTGCCCGGCGCGATGAAGCGGCCGGTGCGCTGCGCCCAGTCGGCGACCGACGCGACGGCGCCGAAGCCCTGGCCGGCCTCGCCGAGCGGGACGCCGGCCTGGCGGGCCACCCACGAGGTGAAGTACGCGCACCACGGGCCGACGCCGGCGCCGGCGGTCGCCGTCCGGTACTCGGCGATCCGCGGCGAGTCGTTGGAGCCCGGCGGCTGCTCGGCCTGGCCGAGCTCGGCCTGGGCGATCTGGACCATGCGCTGGCCGACGGGGCCGCCGGACAGCCCGGCGAGGCCGGTCGCGCCGACGCCGTAGGCGCCGAAGAGGCCGGGGACGCCGGCGAGGCCGGGGCCGGCCATGAGCGCCGAGGTGCCCGCGGGCAGGCCCATCGGGGAGCCCTGGGCGGAGGTCAGGAGGTTCGCGAAGCTCGAC
>JADGIB010000091.1 GCA_019683665.1 Solirubrobacteraceae bacterium | reverse complement strand
TAGCGCCGGCTCGGGGGCTCGTCGATGTGAAAAAGACACAGCCGCGGCGGACGCCGCGGTGGGCGGCCGGCGACACGGACGGCGGCCCGCCGCTGGCGCCGCGCACGAGCCCGGTCAGCCGCTCGCGCTCGGCCTGCGGCGCGTAGGCGCCGCGCGCGTAGAGGCGCTCGTAGCGCGGCACGAGGTCGGGCCGGTAGGCGCGCAGCCAGTCCATGAAGACGCGCCGCACGTCGCCGCGCAGGTGCAGGGCGATCCCGGTCACCGAGGTCGCGCCCTGCTCGGCGGCGGCCTCGAGGATCCGCTCGACCTGCCGCGGATCGTCGTTGATCCCGGGCATGAGCGGCGCGACGAGGATCGAGCACGGGATCCCGGCCCGGGTCAGCTCCCCGACCGCCGCCAGCCGCGCCCGCGGGTGCGGCGTGTGCGGCTCGCTCGCCCGCCACGCCCTCTCGTCGAGCGTCGGTACCGAGAACGCCGCGCTCACCTCGGTCACCGCCGCCACCTCCTGCAGCAGGTCGAGGTCGCGCAGCAGCAGCGGCGACTTCGTCAGGACCGAGCACGGCGTCCGCGCGTCGCGCAGCGCCTCCCAGATCCCCCGCATCAGCCGGTAGCGCCCCTCGACCCACTGGTACGGGTCGGTGTTCGTCCCCATCGCGACGTGCTCGCGCCGCCACGACGGCCGCCGCAGCTCCGCCCGCAGCACCTCGGGCACGTTGACCTTCACGACGATCCTGCGCTCGAAGTCCCGCCCGGCGTCGAGGTCGAGGTACGTGTGCGTCGGCCGCGCGAAGCAGTAGACGCACGCATGGGTGCAGCCGCGGTACGGGTTCACCGTCCAGCGGAACGGCATCGACGACGCCGCCGGCACCCGGTTGAGCGCCGACTTCGCATGGACCTCGTAGAACTCGATGTCCATCGCCTCGGGCGCGTCGAAGTGGCGCACGACGGCGCCGTCCCGGTAGCCCGGGAGCCGAGCCTGCTCGACGGCCTCGACGGTCTGCCCACGCCAGCGCACGAACACATGTTCGCATGGGCGGCGGACGGACGCCGTCGCCGCGGTCGCCGAGCGGCGGATCCGCCCCGCTGAGCGGGGCCGATCCGCCGCTCGCGACGGAACGCACGCCCGGTCAGCCCGCGAACGCGGCCCGGAACTCGCTCGGCGCCATCCCGTAGGCGCCCCGGAAGACGCGGCTGAAGTGCGAGGCGCTCACGAACCCCCAGCGCACGGCGATGTCGAACACCGGCACGCCGGCGAGCGCCGGGTCGAGCAGGTCCGCGCGGCAGCGCTCCAGGCGCCGGTCGCGGATCGACTCGCGGACCGTCGTCCCCTCGGCGGCGAACAGCTTGTCGAGGTAGCTGCGCGAGATGTGATGGGCTCGGGCGATCTCCTCCGGGCCCAGCGACGGGTCGCCGAGGCGCTCGTCGATGTACGCGGCGATCCGCCGGCGCAGGACGTCGCGGCTGCGCAGCGCCCGCGGCTCGGGCGCCCGCGGCCCGTCGTCGGCGTACAGCGCCCGCACGAGCTCGACGAAGCTGTCGGCCAGCAGCGGCCCGCCGCCGGCGATCGTCCCGTCCCCCAGCCCGGCGAACAGCTCCCGCAGGTAGCGGGCGACGAGCCGGGGCACGCCGCGGTCGGCGTCGACCGGGTCGGCCGTCCGCGCGCAGATCCGGTCCGCGTGCGGGCCGAGCAGGACGACCGGGATCTCGACGATGAGCGACTCGAACGGCTCCGGCGGCTCGAGCGCGTACGGGGCCGACGACTGCCACACGACGAGCTGCCCGGGGCCGGCGACCCCGCGCCGCCCGTCCTGGGCGACGACGCACCGCCCGCGCCGCTGGAGCATGACGTGGACGATCTCCGGGTCCCCGGCCCGGATCCCCCGCGCCGAGCGGTGGACGGCCGACGGGTCCGACCACATCCGGTACAGGTTCAGCGCCCCGAGCTCCCAGCGGTGCAGCCGCGCGGCGAACGGCCGCTCCACGCGCGGCGCGACGCTGATCGGCTCGAACACCCGCGCCGACACCTCGGCCCACAGGTCGAAGCGCTCGTGCGGGGGGACGGCGCCGGTGTCGACGACGACGGCCAACCCACCTCTCCTCCTGGCGGGGATGCTAGCGGCGCGGGGCGCCCGGCCGCGCCCCGCGCCCGGCTCAGGCCGCGGCCGCGAGCGCGCGCGAGGCGAGCGCGGCGCCGTCGGCGAGCGCGCGCAGCTTCGCCCACATGACCGTCGGGTGCGTGCGGCGCAGGTACGGCCCCTGGGCGAACCCGCAGTCGGTCGAGGCGAGCACGTTCTCGGGGCCGACCAGCCGCGCGATCCGCTCGATCCGCTCGGCGACGAGCTCCGGGTGCTCGACGACGTTCGTCGCGTGCGAGATGACGCCCGGCGCGATCGTCTTGCCCGCCGGCAGCTCGACGTCCTCCCACACCCGCCACTCGTGCTCGTGGCGCGGGTTGGCGTTCTCGAACAGGTACGTCCCCGCGTTCACCTCGAAGACGAGGGGCAGGACGTCGCGCAGCGCGATGTCGTTCGTGTGCGGCCCGTTCCAGCTCCCCCAGCACACGTGGTAGCGGACGCGCTCCGGCGGGATCCCCTCGAGCGCGTGGTTGAGCGCGGCGATCCGCGGGCGCGCCCACGCGAGGTAGTCGTCCATCGTCCCGGGCGGGACGAGGACGTCGTACATGAACGGGATGAAGGCGTCGTCGACCTGGAGGTGGAGCCCGGCGTCGACGATCGCCCGGTACTCCTCGCGCAGCGCCTCGGCGATCGCCATGAGCGCCGCCTCCTCGCTGCCGTAGTGCTCGTCGATGAGCGTCGGGAAGCAGCTCGCCGGCGCCACGACGGGGAGGAAGCCGTCGCGGACGCCGGCGGCGCTCAGGGCCGACTTCAGGTTCTCGATGTCGCGGGCGATGACGTCGCCGCCCGTGTAGCGGACCGGGCCGACGCACGCCCACGTCCCGCCCGGCTCCTCGTACTCGCCCTGCTCCTTGCTGAAGTACTCGGCGTAGAACTCCGGGAAGCGCTCCCAGTCGGTCGGGACGAGCGAGTCCTCCGCGTGGTGCCCCTCCCCCGCGTCGCGCATGCTCGTCCGCCACTGCGGGCGCAGCTCGAAGCCCTCGAGGCGCCGGTAGACGTAGTAGTTCCACGACGACTTGCCGTACTCGCCGTCGCTGACGATGTCGATCCCGGCGTCGCGCTGGCGGCGCACGACCTCGTGGACCGACTCGCGCAGGCAGCGCTCGTAGGCCGCCTGGTCGTAGGGCTCGCCGGCGTCGATCTTGCGCTGGAAGGCGATGAGCTCGTCGGGACGGACGAGGCTGCCGACGTGGGTGGTGAGGATCCGGTCCGCAGGCATCTCGCGCGCGACGCTACGCCCGCGCCGGCGCCCCCGCTTGCCCGGATCCCTCCACCGCTTGCCTGCGCGCGCACAAGCGCGCGCCCGCGGCTCAGCTCGTCGCGAGCGCCGACAGCAGCGACATCTCGCCGGTCAGCGTCTGCGAGGTGGCGCCGGTGATCTCGACCGGGACGATCTGGCCCGGCTGCGCCAGCCCGGAGAAGTTCACGACCTTGTTGTGGCCGGTGCGGCCGCGCAGGCGGTCGGGGTCGTTGCGCGACGGGCCCTCGACGAGGACGTCCATCGTGCGCCCGACGAACCGCTGCGCGCGCTCGTGCGCGCGGCGCTGGACGACCTCGACGAGCCGCTGCATCCGCTCGACCTTCTCCTCGTGCGGGACGTCGTCGGGCAGCTCGGCCGCCTCGGTCCCGCGACGCGGCGAGAAGATGAACGTGAACGCCCCGTCGTAGCCGACCTCCTCGACGACCTCGAGCGTCTCCTGGAAGTCGGCCTCGGTCTCGCCGGGGAAGCCGACGATGATGTCGGTCGTCAGCGCGACGTCGGGGACGTGCTCGCGGATGAGCGCGACCCGATCCATGTAGCGCTCGCGCGAGTACGTCCGGCGCATCGCCTTGAGGATCCGCGTGCTGCCCGACTGCAGCGGCAGGTGGATGTGCGGCATGACCGCGTCGAGCTCGGCGTGCGCGCGGATGACGTCCTCGCGCATGTCCTTCGGGTGCGGGCTCGTGTAGCGGATGCGGTCGAGCCCGTCGATCTCGGCCAGCGCGTAGAGCAGCTGCGAGAAGCTCGCCCGCTCGGGCCGCAGGTCGCGCCCGTAGGCGTTGACGTTCTGGCCCAGCAGCGTCACCTCGCGCACGCCGTCGGCGACGAGGCCGCGCGCCTCCTCGACGAGCTCGGCCGGCGGCCGGCTGACCTCCCGCCCGCGCGTCGACGGGACGATGCAGTACGAGCAGCGGCAGTTGCAGCCGACCGAGATCTGCATCCACGCCTGGTACCGGCGCTCCCGCCGCGCGGGCAGGTGCCCGGTGAAGCCCTCGAACTCGAAGTAGCCCTGGGCGGTGAGCGAGTCGCTGGTCAGGAACTCGGCGAGCTTGTGGACCTGCCCGGGGCCGAAGGCGACGTCGACGAACGGGAACTGCCGGAAGACCTCCTCCTTGACCGACTGCGCCCAGCAGCCGCCGACGCCGATGAGCCGCTCCGGGTCCTTGGCCTTCAGCGCCTTGGCCTGGTTGAGGTGGGCGATGAAGCGCTCGTCGGCCTTCTCGCGGATCGAGCAGGTGTTGAACAGGATGAGGTCGGCGTCGGCGGGGTCGCCCGCCTCCGCGTACCCGAGCGACTCGAGCATGCCCTTCATGCGCTCGGAGTCGTGCTCGTTCATCTGGCACCCGAACGTGGTGACGTGGTAGCGCTTCGCGGCCATCGGTCCCCGAAGCGTAGAGCCCCGCGAGGACCGGTCAGGCCGGCTCGTAGCGCTTGCGCGGCCTCCCGGGCCCGTCGCTGGGCGCGTCGACCCGGGCCTGCCCGGTCGTCACCAGGTACTCGAGGTAGCGGCGGGCGGTGACGCGGGCGATCCCGGCCGCCTCGGCGACCTCGGCCGCCGTCAGCGGCCCGGCCCGCGAGGCGAGGATGTCGCGCACCTGCGCGAGGCGGTCGTGGGCGAGGTCGCGCGGCAGCCAGCGGTAGGCGTTCGGGCCGTCGGAGTAGAGCCGGTCGACCTCCTCCTGGGCGAGGCTGGCGGCGTGGAGCATCGACCGGCGCCGCTGGAACAGGCCCAGCGCCTTGCGCAGCCGGTCCTGGTCGAACGGCTTGACGAGGTAGTCGACGACCCCGAGCTGGACGGTGGCGCGGACGCTCGCCGTCGCCGTCGACGCGGTGACCGCGATCACCTCGACGTCCTCGGCGCGGGCGCGCAGGGCGCGCAGGAGCGTGACCCCGTCGACGCCGGGCAGGCCGAGGTCGAGGAGGATGAGGTCGGGGCGCAGCGTGCGGACCATCTCCTCGGCCTGGGCGGCGGTCGCGGCGACCCCGACGGGCGTGAAGCCGGGCACGCGCGCGACGAACCGGCAGTGCAGCCGGGCGACGACGGCGTCGTCCTCGACGACGAGGACCTTCCAGTCAGCCATGGACGGCCACCCGGAACGTCGTGCCCTCGGGGCCGGACGTCGCCTCGATCGTCCCCATCGCCGCCGACACCGCCTCGCGGACGAGCGCGAGCCCGACCCCGTCGTGGCCGGCCTTCGTCGTGCGGCCCCGCTCGAAGATCGGCACCCCCTCCGGCAGGCCCGGCCCGCCGTCGGCCACCTCGAGGTCGACGCGGGTCCCGTCGCCGGCGATGAGCAGGCGCACGCGGCGGCGCTCCGGCGGCGCGTCGGCGACCGCGTCGAACGCGTTGTCGAGGAGGTTGCCGAGGATCGTCACGACCTGGGTGTCGCTCAGCGTCGGCGGCAGCGCCGGCAGGGCGCTGCGCTCGTCGAGGACGAGGCTGATCCCGCGCTGGGCGGCGACGACCGCGTCGGCGAGGACGAGCCCGGCGACGACCGGGACGTGGATCCGCGCGTCGAGCGCCGCGCGCATCTCGCTGTGGCGCCCCTCGAGGACCTGGAGCAGCTCCTTGGCCTCGTCGACCTCGTCGAGGGCGAGCAGGCCCTTGATCGCGTGCAGGCGGTTGGCGTGCTCGTGCGTCTGCTCGCGCAGGGTGCGCACGAGCCGCTCGAGCGCCGATACCTGCATCGCGCGCTGGTCGAGCAGCTGGGCGGTGCGCACGGCGCCGGCGGCGTGCTCGGCGAAGAACTGCAGGACGCGCACCTGGTCGGGCGTCCACGGCGCCGGCTCGGCCCGGTAGAGGTTCAGCGTCCCGACGACCTGCTCGCCCGGGATGAGCGGCAGCGAGATGATCGCCCCGTAGCCCTCCTCGCGGACGATGTCGCGCCGCGACCACGACGCGATCACCGGGTCGGTCGCGACGTCGCTGATGACGACCGGCCGGCCGCGCTCGTAGGCGACGCCGGACGGCCCGTCCCCGGGGCGCAGCTTCGCCTCCCCGGTCGACAGCAGCTCCTTGTAGCGCTCGCTCAGCCCGTGGCTGCCGCCGAGCCGGAAGCGCCCGCCGCCCTCGATGAGGATGATGCTCGCCCGGTCGGCGCCGGGGACGACGTCGGCGGCGTGCGCGGCGATGCGGTCCAGCACCGTCGACAGCGGCCCGCCGCGCAGCACGGCCCGGCTCATCGGCAGCATCGCCGCGATCGCCCGCTTTGCCTGCGCGTCCCCTCCCGTCAGCGCGAGGTACTCGTCCGCGGTCACGGCCCGGAAGGCTACGCGCGCCCCGCGCCGCCCCGGGCGGATGCGGTCGCGCCCCCTGACCGAAACGCCGCCCGGCCCCGGGCGCGCGCCTAGCGTCCCGGTCCCCACCAGGAGGTTGCCATGGCCCGGATCGTCGACCTGTCCCAGGAGATCTACGAGGGGATGCCGCTCTACGAGGGGCATCTCGCGACGAAGATCTGGCAGCACCACACGTTCGCCGACACGGCCCCGAGGTTCGACAGCGAGTTCGCCTACCAGTCGCTGGGGATCACCCTCTGCGACCACGGGCCGACGCACGTCGACGCGCTCAGCCACCTCGACCCGCGCCCCGACGCGCCGACGATCGACCGGATGCCGCTGGAGACGTTCTTCGGCGCGGGGACGTGCATCGACGTCTCCGACCGCGGGCCGCGCGAGTACGTCGACGCCGAGCGGCTCGACCGCGCGCTGGCCGAGTCGGGGGCCGAGCTGCGCGAGGGCGACGTGCTCCTGCTGCGCACCGGCACCGCCGACCGCTACGGCGGCACGCCCGAGTACACGACCGAGTACCCGGGGCTGGACCAGTCGGCCGCCGACTGGCTGCGCGACCGGCGCGTCAAGGTGTTCGGCGTCGACGCGCCGAGCCCGGACAACCCGGTCGACCGCGTCTACCCCGTCCACCTCATGTGCCGCGAGCACGGGATCACCCACTACGAGAACCTCGCCAACCTCGGGGAGGTCGTCGGGCGCCGGTTCACGTTCTTCGGCCTGCCCCTGCGCATCCGCGGCGGGCACGGCTCACCCGTGCGCGCCGTCGCGCTGCTGGAGGACTGACGGGTTTCGGTCGACCGTCATGAGCGCAAACCCCGACCGGGGCGCGTGAGCGGCGTAGCGTGCCCGATGGGTCCTGACCACAGAAGAGAGGAGCGCCAGTGGCCACGAAGGTGACGGACACGATCCTGCCGACGACGATGATCGGCTCCTATCCGAAGCCGCGCTGGTACCAGACGTACAACGTCGGCGGGCAGGACATCCTCGAGTGGTGGAAGCTGGAGGCGAACTTCCAGGCCTACCGCGACGCCACCGCGGCCTGCATCAAGGACCAGGAGCTCGCCGGGCTCGACATCGTGACCGACGGGCAGATGCACTTCGACGAGTACGGGGGCGCGATCGGCTCGTTCGTCTGGTACTGGTACGAGCGCCTCGGCGGCTTCTCGAAGGCGAAGCTCCCCAACCCGCTGGCCCGGGAGATCGAGAAGACCGGCAAGGACCTCAGCCAGGCCGCCTGGATGCACGACTGGGGCGGCACCGCCGTGACCGGCGAGGTCTCGCGCGGGATCCCCGGGCGCCTCGGCGAGATGTACGAGGTCGCCCGCCGGCTCACCGACAAGCCGCTGAAGGTGTCGGTCGGCGCCGGCCCGGCGAACCTCACGTTCCACGTCGACTTCAACGCCCCCGGCTCGCGCTACAAGGAGGCGCGGCAGCTGGCCGAGGACCTCGTGCCGATCTTCAACGAGGACCTCAAGGACCTCGTCGCGCGCGGCGCCGAGTTCATCCAGATCGAGGACCTCGGCGCCTGGACGCTGGCCTGGGACCCGAAGGCCGACTGGGTCATCGACGTCCTCAACGGCTGGATCGAGGGCGTCGACGCGAAGATCGCCTGGCACTGCTGCCTGGGCGCCGGCTACGGGAACACGTTCCGCAGCGTCGAGGACGCCCTGCCGCGCGTGCTCGAGCGCTGGCAGGCGGTGAACGTCGAGCAGTTCGCGCTCGACTTCGCGCTGCGCGACATGGTCGACGTGCACGCGCTCAAGGAGCTCGCCCCCGACCGCGAGGTCCAGGTCGGCGTCGTCGACATCCGCACGCTCTACATCGAGACCGACGAGGAGATCGTCCGCCGCATCCACAAGGTCCTCGAGCACGTGGAGCCGGAGCGCGTCTACCTGTCGACGGACTGCGGGATGAAGGCGCTGCCGCGCTTCGTCGCCTCCGAGAAGCTGAAGGCGCTGACGCGGGCGGCGCGGATCGTCCGCGAGGAGCTCGGCGCCACGCCCGCGGCGGCATGATCGCGCCCGCCGACGCCCGCTACCGCAAGGCGCCGGGCACCCCGCCCGGCGCCGCCGGCGCCGAGGTCGCCGAGCGCGTCGCCGCGATCCTCGCCGACATCGAGGCCGGCGGCCTCGACGCGGTCCGCCGCTGGTCGCGCGAGCTCGACGGCTGGGACCCGCCGAGCTTCGTCGCCGGGCCCGACGAGATCGAGCGCGCGACCGCGTCGCTGGACCCGGCGCTGCGCGAGCACATCGCGTTCGCCCAGCGGCAGGTGCGCGGGTTCGCCCAGGCCCAGCTCGACACGCTGCGCGACCTGCGCGTCGAGCCGCTGCCGGGCGTCGCCCTCGGCCACCGCCACATCCCGGTCGGGACCGTCGGCGCCTACGTGCCGGGCGGCCGCTACCCGATGCTCGCCTCGTCGTTCATGACGATCCTCGTCGCGAAGACGGCCGGGGTGCCGACCGTGATCGGGTGCGCGCCGCCGCAGCGCGACGGCGGGGTCGAGCCGGCGATGCTCCACGCGATGGCGACGTCCGGCGCCGACGCGATCGTCTGCCTCGGCGGCGTCCAGGCGCTCGCCGCGCTCGCGTTCGGGCTGATCGACGGCCTGCCCGCGGTCGACATGCTCGTCGGGGCCGGCAACGCGTACGTCGCGGAGGCCAAGCGCCAGCTCTTCGGCCGGGTCGGGATCGACCTGCTCGCCGGGCCGACCGAGATCCTCGTCGTCGCCGACGAGACCGCCGACCCCGAGCTCGTCGCCGCCGACGTGCTCGGGCAGGCCGAGCACGGGCCGACGTCGCCGTGCGGGGTGATCGCGATCGGCGAGGACGTCGCCGACGCGGTCGCGCAGCGCGTCGACGCGCTCCTGGCGACGTGGCCGACCGCGGAGGTCGCCGGCGCCGCCTGGCGCGACCACGGCTGGATCGCGATCGCCGCCGACGACGACGAGGCGATCGCGCTGGCCGACGAGGCGGCGGCCGAGCACCTCGAGATCCAGGTCGACCCCGGCAGGCTCGACGACTACCTGGAGCGGCTGCGCAACTACGGCTCGCTCTTCCTCGGCGACCAGGCGACCGTCGCCTACAGCGACAAGGGCCTGGGCACGAACCACGTCCTGCCGACGGCCGGGGCCGCCCGGTTCACCGGCGGGCTGTGGGTCGGCAAGTTCCTGAAGACGTGCACCTGGCAGCGCCTCACCCCGGAGGGCACCCGGCAGGTCGCGCCGGCGATCGAGGCGATCTGCGAGGCCGAGCACATGCTCGGCCACGGGCGCACCGCGACGATGCGCCTGGAGCGCGCGACCGCATGACCGGCGCCTGGGCCCTGGACGGGCGCGTCGCGCTCGTCACCGGCGCCGGCCGCGGGCTCGGGCGCGGGATCGCGATCGAGCTCGCGCGCGCCGGCGCGGAGGTCGTGTGCGTCGCCCGCTCGCGCGACGAGCTCCAGGCGGTCGCGGCCGAGATCGAGGCGGCCGGCGGGCGCGCGCACGTGCATCCGGCCGACGTGACCGACGAGCGGCAGGTGGCCGAGGCGGTCGCGCGGGCGCAGGCGGCCGGGGACCTGCGGATCGCCGTGGCCGCGGCGGGCACGAACCGCCCCGGCCCGGCCGTCGACTACGCGATGGCCGACTGGGACGCGCTGTTCGCCGTGAACGTCCGCGCGACGTTCCTGACCGCGCGGGCGGTCGGCGCGTCGCTGCTGGCGCGCGGGGTGCGCGGCAGCATCGTGACGATCTCCTCGCAGATGGGCACGGTCGGCTACCCGGGCCGGGTCGCCTACTGCGCGACGAAGCACGCGGTCGACGGCATGACGCGCGCGCTCGCCGTCGAGTGGGCGCGCGACGGAGTGCGGGTCAACGCGGTCGCGCCGACGTTCGTCCTGACCCCGATGACCGCCGGCTTCTTCGAGGACCCCGCGTTCCGCGAGGAGGTCCTCGAGCGGCGGCTGCCGACCGGGCGGCTGGCCAGCGTCGAGGACGTCGCGCACGCGGTGCGCTACCTCGCCTGCGACGCGTCGAGCAGCGTCACCGGCCACGTCCTGCACGTGGACGGCGGCTGGACGGCGTGGTGAGGGCGCGGGCGGCGTCGAGCGTCGCCGAGCCCTCGCCGAGCAGCCGGACCGCGTCGGCGAGCGCGTCGCCGTGGCGGGACGCGAGCGCGGGCGCCGAGGCCGGCGGCCCCGGCGCCGCCGCCGCGGCCGGCCGGATGACGATCGCCGCGTCGAGCCGCAGCAGGCGCAGCCCGAGGACCCGGCCGCGAATCGACGCCTCGACGACGACCGCGTCGGCCGAGCGCCAGGTCGCGCCGGCCTCGGTCACGACCCGCGCGGCTCGGGCCCGGAGCGGCCGCGGCGGCGCAGCGACGACACGGCGGCGCTCCCGGCGGTGAGCCCGACGAGGCCGCCGAGCGCGGCCAGGCCGGGCTTGACCGCCTTCGGCAGGGCGTCCTTCACGGGGCCGGCGACGTGGCGCCCCCAGCGGCGCTCCCAGCGACCCTTGCGGTGCGGCAGGTGCATGGTGCCTCCTCTCGGCGGTCGCGGCGGCTCAGGCGCGCGACGCGCGCTCGATCGCCGTGATGAGCTCGGCCTTCGTCATCGAAGTCCGCCCCGCGATGTCGATCGACGCGGCGAGGTCCAGGAGCTGCGGCTTGCGCAGCGCGTCGAGGTCGCCGTCGCGGCCCCGTCCGCCACGCGCCGTGCGCGCGGTCGCCTTCGCGGCGCCGGCGGTCTCCGCGGCCAGCCGCTGCGCCTCGGCGACGCCCTCGTCGGTCTCGACCGCCTGCTCCTCGGCCGCGGCGGCGAGCTCAGCGGCCTGCCGGTGCGCCTCGGCCGCCGCGGTGCGGGCCGCGTCCTGGGCCTCCTCGGCGAGCCGGCGCGCCTCCGCAAGCCGCTCCGTCGCCTCGGCCACGAGCGCCTCGGCGCGCGCGTGCGCCGCCTCGGCGCGCTCCTGCGCGGCCTGCGTCTGCGCCGCGGCCCGCGCCTCGGCGTCGCGGACGCGCTCGTCGGCCTCGGCCTGCGCCTCGGACCGGGCGCGCTCGACCTGCTCGTCGGCCCGGCGGCGCGCGTCGGACACGCGCGCGTCGACGGCCCGCGTCG
>JADGIB010000090.1 GCA_019683665.1 Solirubrobacteraceae bacterium | reverse complement strand
CCGCGCCGGCCGCGGGCGGGGGGGGGGCGGGGGGTTCGGGGCGGGCGCCGACCTCAAGGACGTCGCCGGGCGCGGGACGGCCGCGGACGGCCGTCCCGACCTCCAGGGCGTGCTCGAGGAGGTCTACCACCCGATCATCGTCGGCCTGCGGACGATGGAGAAGCCGGTCGTCGCCGCCGTCAACGGGCCCGCGGTCGGCATCGGGCTCTCGCTCGCGCTGGCCTGCGACCTCGTCGTCGCCGCCGAGTCGGCCTACTTCCTGCTCGCCTTCGTGAACATCGGGCTGGCGCCCGACGGCGGCTCCTCGCTCTTGGTCCCGGCCCGGGTCGGGTTCGCCCGCGCGGCCGAGCTGGCGATGCTCGGCGAGCGGCTGAGCGCCCGCGACGCGCTCGCCTGGGGCCTCGTCAACCGGGTCGTGCCCGACGACGCGCTCGCGGGCGAGGCGCTGGCGCTGGCCCGGCGGCTGGCCGCGGGGCCGACCCGCGCCCACGCCGCGATCAAGCGCCAGCTCAACGCGTCGGTCTACGCGCGCCTCGAGGAGCAGCTCGCGCTCGAAGCCCGTCTCCAGCAGGAGATGGCGTCCACCGCCGACTTCGTGGAAGGGGTTTCGGCCTTCGTGCAGAAACGGGAACCCCGCTATCGGGGGGAGTGAGCGCCGTGACGTCACGGCGCGTTCCGCCGCTGCTCGACTAACATCCCGGTGGCTCCATGGCCCCCATCAATCGTCGTCACATCTTCACCGCAGTGCTGCTCGCCGCCGTGGCGGGCTGCCTCGCGCTTGCTCCCGCCGCGATGGCCGACTTCCTCACCCCCGAGGACGGCGGATCGCCGAACGCGGACCGCATCGACACGCTCTACAAGATCGTCTTCGCGGTCGGCGTCGTCGTGTTCATCGGCGTCGAGGGCACGCTGCTCTACACCCTGATCAAGTTCCGTGCCCGCAAGGGCGCGGTCGCGGCCCAGATCCACGGCAACACCCGGCTGGAGATCGGCTGGACGGTCGGCGCCGCGCTGATCCTCGTCGTGCTCGCCACCGTCACCTTCGTGGCGCTCCCGGGCATCCGCAACCCCGAGAACTCCGACGCGGAGGCCTCGGCGGTCGTCGCGCCCGTCGCCGCGCACGGCGAGAAGCGGGTCCCGCCGGACGGCAAGGCCCTCAACATCGAGGTGACCGGCATGCAGTACGTGTGGCGCTACACGTACCCCGACGGCGACGACAACCCGCTCAACAACCCGTACTCCTACGAGGAGATGGTCGTGCCCGTCGGCGCGACGGTCACCCTCGACATCCGCGCCACCGACGTCGCCCACTCCTGGTGGATCCCCGAGCTCGGCGGCAAGATGGACGCGATCCCCGGCTACACGAACTACACCTGGTTCAAGGTCACGAAGCCGGGCGTCTACCGCGGCCAGTGCGCGGAGCTGTGCGGGCGCAACCACGCGAACATGGTCGCGCAGGTGCGCGCCGTCCCGCCCGCCGAGTACGAGCAGTACATCGAGCGTCTGCGCAACGACATCAGCGCGGCCAACGCCGCGGCCGCCGAGTCGCGCCGCAAGCTGGACGCCGACCCCCAAGCAACCCCCTGATCTGAATGGCCGCTGACACCGCAACCTCGCCCGCCCTCGAGCCGGTTCCGCAGATCACCGCGCACGAGGTGACGCGGGAGCGCTCCGGCATCATCGACTGGCTGACGACCACCGATCACAAGAAGATCGGGATCCTCTACCTGGTCACGACGTTCGTCTTCTTCCTGATCGGCGGCGTCGAGGCGCTGATGATGCGCCTGCAGCTGGGCACGGCTGAGAACACGCTGCTGGACCCGTCGACGTTCAACGCGTTGTTCACCATGCACGGCACGACGATGATCTTCCTCTTCGTCGTGCCGATCATGGCCGGCTTCGGCAACTACTTCGTGCCGCTCATGATCGGGGCGCGCGACATGGCGTTCCCGCGCCTGAACGCGCTCAGCTACTGGCTGCTGCTGTCGGGCGGCGTCGTCTTCTACGCCTCGCTCTTCTTCTCGCCGCCGGAGGCCGGGTGGACGATGTACACCCCGCTCTCCAACGAGACGTTCTCGGAGGGCGGCGGCGTCGACGCGTGGATCTTCCTCGTCCACCTCACCGGCCTCTCCTCCCTGGTCGGCGCGGTCAACTTCTACGTCACGATCGCGAACATGCGCGCGCCCGGCATGGGCTGGGGCCGCCTGCCGCTGTTCGTGTGGACGATCCTCGTCTACGCGATCCTGCTGATCCTGGCGCTGCCGGTCATCGCCGGCGCGGTCACGCTCCTGCTGACCGACCGCCACTTCGGCACGCACTTCTACGACCCGACCGAGGGCGGCTCGCCGCTGCTGTGGCAGCACCTCTTCTGGTTCTTCGGCCACCCCGAGGTCTACATCATGGTGCTGCCGGCCTTCGGGATCATCTCCGAGGTCCTGCCGGTCTTCGCCCGCAAGCCGATCTTCGGCTACAAGGCGATCGCGGCCTCCTCGGTGGTCATCGCCTTCCTCGGCCTGCTCGTGTGGGCGCACCACATGTTCACGACGCCGAGCCCGACGGTCGTGCTCGTCTTCTTCATGATGAGCTCGTTCCTCATCGGGATCCCGACCGGCATCAAGATCTTCAACTGGGTCGCCACGCTCTGGCGCGGCACGATCGAGTTCAAGACGCCGCTGATCTTCGCCGCGGGCTTCATCTCGCAGTTCACGATCGGCGGCATCACCGGCATCATCGTCGCCATCTTCCCGGTGGACTGGCAGCTCCACGACACGTACTTCGTCGTGGCCCACTTCCACTACACGCTGATGGGCGGCGCGGTGTTCGCGGTCTTCGCCGGGATCTACTACTGGTTCCCGAAGATCACGGGCCGGATGATGAACGAGAAGCTGGGCATGTGGTCCTTCGCCCTGATGTACATCGGGTTCAACCTGACGTTCCTCATCCAGCACACGATCGGCCTCGACGGCATGCCGCGCCGCGTCTACGAGTACCCGGACGTCGGCAACCTCGTCCTGTACAACCGGATCTCGACGATCGGCGCGTTCGTGCTCGGCCTGGGCATCCTGCTCACCGTGATCAACATCCTGCGCTCGGTGAAGCGCGGCCCGGTGGCCGGTCCGGACCCGTGGAAGGCGAACACGCTGGAGTGGTTCTCCACCTCCCCGCCGCCGGACAACAACTTCGACGTCATCCCGCGCGTGCGGTCGGTGGAGCCGATGAAGGACATCCGCCGCCAGATCGCCTACCAGACCGGGACGGGGTCGGAGGCGCCGCCTGCCGCCGAGTCCCTCGTCCGCGGGTAGCATCCCGTCCGCCATGGGTCACCCCGCGCAAGCGACGTCGGGCGCCGCGGTCGCGCCGCGACGGCTCGGGCTGGTCGGCGACTACATCGCGCTGACCAAGCCCACGGTCCAGTCGCTGCTGCTGCTGACCACCGTCGCGGCCATGGAGATCGCCGGCGACCCGTCGCTGGGGCTGATCCTGGCGACGGTGGTCGGCGGCTACCTCAGCGCCGGCGGCGCCGGGGCGGTCAACCACTGGTACGACCGCGACCTCGACGCCGCCATGGCGCGGACGGCCGGGCGCCCGGTCCCCGCCGGCCGGGTCTCCCCCCGGGCCGCGCTCGTCTTCGGGCTCGTGCTCGCGGCGCTGTCCGTCGTCTGGCTCACCGTGCTCGTCAACCCGCTGGCGGCGGCGCTGTCGTTCTGCGGGTTCCTCGGCTACACGCTCGTCTACACGATGTGGCTGAAGCGGCGCACGCCGCAGAACATCGTGATCGGCGGCGCGGCGGGCGCGGTCCCGCCGCTCGTCGGCTGGGCCGCCGTGACCGGCGGCCTGGACGGCACCGCCCTCTACCTGTTCGCGATCGTCTTCTTCTGGACCCCGCCCCACTTCTGGGCGCTGTCGCTGCTGATGAAGGACGACTACGCGGCGGTGAAGGTGCCGATGCTGCCCGTCGTGCGCGGCGAGCGCGAGACGCGCCGGCAGATCCTGCTCTACAGCATCCTGCTGTACGCGGTCAGCCAGCTCGTCTTCTGCGGCGACGGCTTCGGGGTCTTCTACCTCGTCTCGTCGCTCGTCCTCGGGGCCGCGTTCATCGGCCTGGCCGTCCGCCTCGTGCGCCGCGCCGACCGCCGCTCGGCCCTCACCCTCTACCTCTTCTCGATGGCCTACCTGGCCCTGCTGTTCGCCGCCATGGTGGTCGACGTGCGCCTCTAGGGCCGCCCGTCCCCGCTGTCCGATGCCCGATAGGATTGAGTTCTGATATGGACCGTCGTCTCGCCCGCAAGAACATCCGCACGGCGATCATCGCCACCGCCGTGGTCGCGTTCATGTTCGGCATGACCTTCGTCGCCGCCGCGCTCTACGTGGGGTCCTGAGCATGAGCGTCGATCCCGAGATCCCGCCCGCCGGCGAGGAGATCCACCTTCCCGGCCCCAGCCTGATCCCGCTGCTGCTCACGGTCGGGATCACGATGTTCCTGCTCGGCCTGACGACGACCTGGTTCCTCGTCGTCGTCGGCGGCATCATCAGCGTCGGCTGCATCGTCCGCTGGATCGCCGACACGCGGCGCGACATCGACGAGCTGCCGCTCGAGCACAAGCACTGACCCGGAAGCCCTCGTCACGAGGGCTTCTTCGTCTCCGGGGCCGCTCCCTCGCCGGCGCGGCCGGGTCTCCTGCGGCCTCCTCCCCCCGGGGCCCGCCGGGGCCGTGCCGGCACGCTGCAACGTGCCGGCACGGGTGCGCGGCGTCAGGCCGTCCTGACCTTGGCGAACCGGCCGGCCTCGGCCGGGACGTCGCAGATCGACCCGTCCTCGGTCCAGCAGCGCACGATGTCGCGCATCGAGATCAGGCCGCACACGTCCCCGTCCTCGACGACGATGAGGTGGCGGAACCCGCCGCGCACCATCGTCGCCGCCGCCTCCTCCAGCGACCACGTCGGCGCGGCGTGCACGACGTCGGCCGTCAGGTGATCGCCGACGAGCTCGGCGTCGGGGTCCTGCCCCGCCCCGACCGACTCGAGCACGTCGCGCTCGGTGATGATCGCCGGGCCGCCGCCGTCCGGGTCCAGCACGACCGCCGCCCCCGCCCGCCGCTGGGCCATCAGCCTCGCCGCGTCGCGCAGCGTGTGCCCGGGTCCGACGGTGAGGACGACCCGGCTCATCCCGTCGCGCACGGTCATCTCGGGCGAGCTCCCTTCGTATCGTTTGCCACGATCTCGCCCGGCGAACGGTAGCACGGACCCTTCAAGCGCGGGTGCGCCATGTTTGCGCGCGGACCCGCCCGGTGCGGACCCCGCCGTTCCTGGGGACTAGTGCTCCACATGCAACGTCCCGCCACCATCGAGCTGCGCCGCAACCTCTACGAGGACGCCACGGCGATCGTGGCGCAGGAGTACGGGTCCGACCTCGCGCTCGACGACATCGCGCGCCGGGTCGCCTCGTCGCGCCGCCAGCTCCAGCGGGCCTACCGCGAGATCGGCAGGACGACGTTCCGCGCCCACCTGACCTCGGTCAGGATGGAGCGCGCCGCCGAGCTGCTCGCCGGCCGCTCGCTGACCGTGCGCGACGTCGCGCGCCGCGTCGGCTACCGCCAGCCGGCCCAGTTCGCCAAGGCGTTCCGCCGCCACCACGGCGTCGCCCCGTCCGAGTACCGGGCCCGCCGCGACGGCGGCTCCGGGGGCCCGGAGGCCGTCGCGGGGGGCGCCGCCGGCTGATCGGGAGTCCCCCATTAGACGGGACGCCCTTGTGACATTTGGCATCCATCGCCGTCGGCAGCTAGGGTGCCGCCCATGAGGGGAGAGAGGGCCTCGGAGGCCGTCGGCCGTGCGTAGGCATCCGACCGCGGTGATGGTCGTCGCCGGCGTCATCGCCAGCGCGATCGGCATCGTGCTCGCGCTGGCGATCGAGTGGTTCCCGACCGTCGCGGCGACGCAGACCAAGAAGATCAGCACGCTCTACGACGTCCTGCTCATCGCGTCGGTGCCGATCTTCGTCCTCGTGGTGACGGTCGTCGTCGCCGCCGTCATCCGCTTCCGGATGCGTCCCGGCCAGGAGGACCAGGACGGCCCGCCGATCCACGGCAACACCCGGCTCGAGGTCATCTGGACCGTGCTGCCCGCGCTCCTGATCCTCGGGCTGTGCACGTACTCGTACATCGTCCTCGAGGACATCGAGAAGGCGCCCGCCGCCGCCCAGGAGCTGCGGATCGGGGTCCACGGCGAGCAGTTCGCCTGGACGTTCACCTATCCCGAGGAGGTCACCGGCGGCGAGGAGCTGACGACGACCGAGCTCGTCCTCCCGGTCGACCGCTCGGTGCGCTTCTCGATCACGACCGCCGACGTCATCCACGACTTCTGGGTCCCGGACTTCGCGATGAAGCTCGACGCCGTGCCGGGGCTGACGACCCACTACCGGGTCACGCCGACCCGCCTGGGCACCTACCCGGTCGTCTGCGCCGAGCTCTGCGGCCTCGGCCACAGCGTCATGCGCTCGCGCGTGCGGGTGGTCGAGCAGGCCGAGTTCGAGCGCTGGCTGGCGGAGCAGTCGACGCCGGCCGTCGAGGAGGGCGCCGGCCCCGACGAGCAGGTCGCCGCCGGGAAGCAGATCTTCGCGTCCGAGGGCTGCGGCGGCTGCCACACGCTCGCCGACGCCGGCTCGGGCGGCCAGATCGGCCCGAACCTCGACGACGTCCTCAAGGGCGTCGACGAGGCGAAGATCCGCGAGGACATCGTCGACCCCGACGCGCAGATCGCCGCGGGGTACGGGGCGGGGATCATGCCCTCGACCTACGGGCAGACCCTCTCCGACAGCGAACTGGACGCGCTCGTCGCCTACCTGAAGGAGGCCACGAAGTGAGCTTTCGGGCACCCGGCTTCCCCCGCGCCGGCCTGGGGATCCTCGTCGGCGTCGGGCTCGCCTACGCGATCGTCTGCAGCGTCCGCGCGCTCTACGGCTGGGATCCGGTCGTCGACGGCGACGCGGTCCTGCAGGTCGCGCTGATCGCGGCGCCGCTCGGCTTCCTCATCGGCCTCGGCGCCTTCGACTACTGGTTCCGCTGGGCGATCGGGGCGCCGACGCTCCCCGAGGACCACTCCGGTCACGGGGCCAGGAGCTGGAAGGACTACTTCCGGGTCAACACCGACCACAAGGTCATCGGGGTCCAGTACATGGTGACCTCGTTCGTGTTCCTCGGCATCGGCGGCATGTTCGCCATGCTCGTGCGCGCCGAGCTCGCCCAGCCGGGGATGCAGTTCGTCGACCCGAACGCGTTCAACGGGCTGTTCAGCGTCCACGCGTCAGTCCTGATCTTCCTGTTCATCATCCCGGTCTTCGCCGGCATCGCGAACTACGTGCTGCCGCTGATGATCGGCGCGCCGGACATGGCGTTCCCGCGCCTGAACGCCCTGTCGTTCTGGCTGCTGCCCGTCGCCGGCGTGATGATGCTCCTCAGCTTCCTCGCGCCGGGCGGCGCGTTCGCGACCGGCTGGACGGCCTACGCGCCGCTGTCGACCGAGGCGCCGATCGGCCAGGTGTTCTTCACGATCGGCGTCCAGTTCGCGGGCGCCTCGTCGATCGCGACCGCCCTGAACTTCCTCGTCACGATCGTGACGATGCGGGCCCCCGGCATGTCGTTCTTCCGCATGCCGCTGCTCGTGTGGGCGAACTTCGCGACGTCGCTGCTCGTCGTCATCGCGACGCCGTTCGTCGCCGCGTCGCAGTTCTTCGTCCTGCTCGACCGCGCCCTCGGGTTCAACTTCTTCAACGCGGCCAAGGGCGGCGACGTGCTGATGTACCAGCACGTCTTCTGGTTCTACTCCCACCCGGCGGTCTACATCATGATGCTGCCGGGCTTCGGGATCATCTCGGAGATCATCGCGGTGAAGGCCCGCAAGCCGATCTTCGGCTACCGGATGATGGCCTTCTCGCTGCTGGCGATCGTGGTGCTCGGCTTCACCGTGTGGGCGCACCACATGTTCGTCTCCGGCATGCAGGAGTGGATCCGCGTGCCGATGATGATCACGACCGCGGTGATCGCGGTGCCGACCGGCATCAAGATCTTCTCGTGGCTGGCGACGCTCTGGCGCGGCGTGCTCCACCTCGACACGCCGATGCTGTTCGCGCTCGGCTTCCTGACGATGTTCACGCTCGGCGGGATCAGCGGCGTGACGCTCGCGATGGTCCCGTTCGACATCCACGTGAGCGACACGTACTACATCGTCGCCCACATCCACTACGTGCTGTTCGGCGGGTCGCTGTTCACGATCTTCGCCGGCGTCTACTACTGGTTCCCGAAGATCACCGGGCGGATGTACGACGAGCGCCTCGGCCGCTGGCACTTCTGGACGACGTTCGTCGCGTTCAACTGCACCTTCGCCCCCATGCACCTCATCGGCATCGAGGGCATGCCGCGGCGCGTCGCCGACTACGCCGAGACGTTCGCCGGCTGGAACCTGTTCATCTCGATCGCGTCGTTCGTCGTCGGCCTCTCGACGCTGATCTTCGTCTACAACATGGTCACGTCGTGGCGGGCCGGCGTGCGCGCCCCGGCGAACCCGTGGCGGGCGATGACGCTCGAGTGGCAGGTCTCCTCGCCGCCGCCGATCTTCAACTTCGACACGATCCCGACCGTCGTCGGCGGCCCGTACGAGTACGGCGTCCCCGGCGCGGTCCACGGCGTCTTCAAGGACGCCGAGGTGAAAACGACCGCGACGCCGGCCGGCGCCGCGCCTGCGGGGGACTGATCGCGATGGCACGCATCCTGGTCGTGGCCAACGAGACGATCGGCGGGTCGAGCCTCATCGAGGCCGTCCGCCGCCGCGTCGAGCAGGGCGACGCGGAGTTCGTCGTGTGCGTGCCGCGGACGCGGCCGCGCGACGGGAACATCGTCTACGACGACTTCGTCTTCCAGGCGGCCCAGATCCGCGTCGACCTCGCGCGCAAGTTCATGCGCGAGCAGATGGGCGTCGAGATCATCGGCGAGGTCGGGGACCCGGACCCGCACACGGCGGCGATGGACGCCGTCCGCGAGTACGACCCCGACGAGATCATCGTCTCCACGAAGCCGGCGACCGTCTCCGGCTGGCTGCGGCGCGACCTCGTCGAGCGGATCGGCGACGCGACCGGGCTGCCGGTCGAGCACGTCGTCACCGACCTCGACCGCGAGGGCCTGCCGTTCGGGGTCGTGCTCGTCGTCGCCAACCGCACCGCGTCCAGCGACCGGCTGCTGGAGCGCCTGCGCGAGAAGGCCGACGAGGCCGACCGGCCGCAGCTCTTCATCGTCGTCATCCCCCAGGAGGGCGGCGAGGGCGTCCACGCCCACCGCGCCCGCGGGCAGCTGAACCAGTTCCTCGACCGGGCCCGCGCCGCGAGCCTCCTGGCCGCCGGGATGATCGCCGACCCGGACCCGTTCATCGCGACGAAGAACGCCCTCCAGCTGTTCCGCATCGACGAGATCGTCATCTCGACGCTGGGGCCGGAGCGCTCCGGCTGGCTGCGCGCCGACCTCGTCGGCCGCATCCGCAAGGCGACGACGGTCCCCGTCGAGCACGTGATCGCCACCCGAGAGACCGCCGACGTGAGCTGACGCCATGGAAGCCGCCGCCCTCCCCATCCACGACCACCACGGGCCGCCTCCGGCCAACCAGTCCGCGCGCGTGCAGCCCCAGGTGCTGGGGATGCTGCTGTTCATCATCAGCGAGGTCATGGTCTTCGGGGCCTTCTTCACGGCCTACTTCTTCATCAGGGTCGTGACCGGGGACTCGTGGCCGGGCGAGGGCGACCACCTCCCGAAGGCGATCGCCGGCGTGAACACGGCGATCCTCCTGTCGTCCTCGCTGACGATGCACTGGACCGTCGAGGCGACGATCAAGGGCAACCGGGCCGGGATGAAGGCCGGGATCGTGACGACGTTCCTGCTCGGCGTCACGTTCCTGTTCATCCAGATCAACGAGTACGTGCACGTCGGCTTCGCGCCGTCCGACTCGGCCCAGGCCTCGGTCTTCTACGGGCTGACCGGCCTGCACGGCGCGCACGTGTTCGTCGGCCTGCTCCTGCTCCTGTTCGTCCTCATCCGCGTCTTCCGCGGGCACTTCTCGCCGCAGGCCCACCGCGGCCTCGAGGTGCCGGGCATCTACTGGCACTTCGTCGACGTGATGTGGGTGATCGTCTACGTGACGGTCTACCTGCTGTGATCAACCCGCTGCGCTCCGAGCGCGAGGCGTTCCGGTTCTTCGTCTGGGCCGCGGCGGTCGCGGCCGTGCTCGTCGTCGTGATCCTGGCCGTGCGGGCCCTGGTCTAGGTGGAATCCGCTGACGCGGATTCCATTGGAGAAATCCGCGGGGGCGGATTCCTCCGGGGGCTCGGTGGAACTCGCGGGGGCGAATTCCACTGGAGGAATCCGCGGGAGCGGATTCCTCCGGGCGCGCGGCGGATGAGCGGGCTCGGCGGTCGTCGGGCGCGCTCGGCCGTCGTCGCGCGCGGCGGATGAGCGGGCTCGGCCGTCGCTGGACGGCGGCGGGCGGGGCGCCAGCGCGGCGCGGCGGGTGAGCGGGCGCAGCCGGGCGCCCGCCCCGCTCCCGCCGCGCGTCAGCGGACGGTGAGGGTGCCCTCCATGCCGGCCTCGCGGTGGCCGGGCACCGTGCAGAAGTAGACGTACTCGCCGGGCGGGAAGTCGGCCTGGAACTCCGAGGTGCCGCCCTGGCCGACGACCTCGCCCTTGGCCGCGACGCCGCCGTTGTCGACGGCGATGTCGTGCTCGACCGGCGACGGGTTCGCCATCCGGACCGTCAGCCGCCCGGCCGGCGCCTCCGCCGTGTCGGTCACGTACCTCAGCTGGCCGTTGGGGTCGGCGTCGATCTGCAGGACGCCGTTCTCGGCCACCGCCGGCTCGCTGTCGCCGCCCTGCTGGGGCACCGCGGTGGCGAGCAGCCCGGTGTCCTCGCCCTCGCGGTCGACCGCCTCGGCGACGTACGCGGCGACGTCGGTCACGTTCTCGCCGGTGACGAGGTCCGGAGGCATCTTGCCGTTGCGCAGCGGGTTCCTGATCTGCTCGGCCACGACGCCGCGCACGACGCTGCGCCCGAAGCCCTCCGAGAGGCTCTGGCGGAACGCCGCGTCGAGATCGGGGCCGACCGTGCCCTGCGTGCCGGCGCGCGCGAGCGTGTGGCAGGAGCCGCAGCGCTCGACGAACAGCCGCTTGCCCTCGACGAGGTTGTCGTCCGGGTTGCTGGGGGACTGGCTGCCGCACGCGGCGAGCAGCAGCGCCGACGCCGCCGCTCCCACGGCGAGCGCGGCCCTCCCCTGGGCGCGTCCTCTCCTCACGCTGCGGGATGCTAACCGAGGCGGCGGCGTCGTGGGTGCGGTTTCCGCCGCCGCGGCGTCGCGACGGGCCGGACCGGTATCATCGGCCGCCGAATGAGCCGCACCCGCTACCGCATGCGCACGCCCTCGACGGGCCGCGAGATCATCATCGAAGCCGAACCCGACGAGATCTACGTCGATCGCGACACCGGCGAGGAGCTCGAGGTCCTCGGAAAGGTCATCCCGCTGCCCCCGAGCACGTCGCGCCTGCCGTTCGCGGTCGAGAACCTCCGGTTCTGCAACTGGTGTGACCAGATGGCGCAGATCGACCTCAACGACTGCCCCACCTGCGGTCGCCGCATGGCGCCGCTGAACACCTGAGAGGCGCGGATGCGAGCGCGCCACCTCGCGGCCGTCCTGCTGGCGCTCATCCTCGGCGTGGCCGTCGCCGCCTGCGGCGGCACGAAGGTCACCGAGGACCAACCGACGACGCTGCCGCCGATCACGGTCTCCGAGGCCGACGCGCGCGGCCTCGAGG
>JADGIB010000089.1 GCA_019683665.1 Solirubrobacteraceae bacterium | reverse complement strand
CGCGGTCAGCGCGTCTCGGGGCGGCGCCGGGCCGCGTAGGCGCGGAAGTCGCGCTCGAACTCCGGCCACCAGGCCGGCTCCCGCGGCCCGCGCACCGCGGTGCGCACCGCGAACCCGATCGCCGCCAGGACGACGAGCACGTCGATGATGACGAACACGACCATGCACCGGACCCGTTGCCCCGTGCGGGCCACCCTCTATCGGGGCGGGGCGCCGCCGCGCGCCCTCCCGCCCCGGAACCGATTCCGGCTATGGTCTGGCCGATGGCCGAGCGCCGGTACGAGCACCTCCACGCCGCGGAGCTGGCGGCCCTCGTCGAGGCCGCCCCGATCGCGTGGGTGCCGATCGGGACGCTCGAGCACCACGGCCCCCATCTCCCATTCGGCGTCGACGGCTTCACGTCCCACGGCCTCGCGCTCGCGGCGGCCGAGCGGGCAGGCGGCGTCGTCCTGCCGCCGACCTACCTGGCCTGCGGGTGCCTGGACCTGCCGTTCACGCTCTCGTTCCCGGCCGAGCTCGTCGAGGCGACCGTCCGCGAGACGGTCGCGCGCCTGGCCGACCGCGGGTTCCGCGTCGTCGTCGTGCTGACCGGGCACGGCCCGCTCGACCTCGTCCACCTCCTCAAGCGCGTCTGCGGCGAGCTGACCGCCGCCCGCCCGGGGCTGCGCGCCTACGGGCTCTGCTGGCTGGAGCTGAACGCCGCCGCGCTCGACGGCCCGCAGGAGGGCGAGCCGCGGGTGATCGACCACGCCGCGCTCGTGGAGACCTCCTGGATGCAGGCGCTGGCGCCGTCGCTCGTGCGCCTGGACCGCCTGAGCGAGGACCCGCAGGCGGCCCACGCCGGGGTCTACGGCCCGAACCCGCGCTTCACGGCCGACCCGGAGTGGGGCCGCACGGCGATCGAGGCGGCCGCCGACCGGCTCGCCGAGCGGGCGCGGCGGCTGCTCGACGGCGGCGAGGTCGAGGACCTCGCCGACCTGAGGCGGTTCGTCGACTGGTGCTGGCCCGAGCCGCTGCAGCTCACCGCCGCCGCCCCGGGTCGGCGCGGCCGGGTCCGGCTCGGGCTCCACAACCCGGGGCGGGCGTCGCGCCACCTCAGCGCGCTGCGGATCGAGGTCGCCGGCGCCCCGGTGGACCCGGCCGAGGTGCGGCTCGTCAACGACAGCCCGGGCGAGACGGGCACGCCGGTCAGCGCCGCGTCGCTGGGGCCCGAGTCGGGCTTCTACGTGCGGCGCGGCCAGACCGCCACGATCGACCTGCCGGAGCCGCCGGGCGCCGGCCCCGGCGCGCCCGTGCGGCTCGAGCTCGGCCTGGCCGGCGTGACCCGCCGGGTCGTCGCCGGAACCCTTCCGACGACGAGCTAGGATCGCCCGGTGCGCGCCCGCCCGTCAACATCCCGATGCGGAGGGATCCGGTGACGCCGCGCCGCGCGCGATCCGCGAACCGCGCCTCGATGCGCGAGGTCGCCGAGCGCGCCGGCGTCGCGATGTCGTCGGTCAGCCGCGTCCTCTCCGGCCACCCCGACGTGAGCCCGGCCATGCGCGAGCGCGTCATGGCCGTCGTCGCCGAGCTCGGCTACCAGCCCGACCTGCTCGCCCAGTCGCTGCGCCGGCGCGCCACCCGCTCGGTCGGGTTCGTCGTCGGCGACATCGCCAACCCGCTGCTGGCCGAGATCGTCAAGGGCGCCGAGCAGGCGCTGCGCGAGAGCGGCTACTCGATGCTGCTGACCGACTCCGAGGGAGACCCGGCGCGCGACGCCGACCACGTGCGCCTCTTCGAACAGCGCCGGGTCGACGGGCTCATGCTGTCGCTGGCCTCCGAGGACCACGCGGACACGATCGACGTCCTGCGGCAGTTCGGCACGCCCGCCGTGCTCGTCGACCGCGAGCTGCCGCCCGAGGTCGGCGCGAGCGCCGTCCTCTCCGACCATCGCACCGGCATGCGCGACGCCGTGTCGCACCTGCTCGACCTCGGCCACCGGCGCATCGGCCTCATCGTGGGCCAGCCGATGCGCCCGTCGCGCGAGCGGCGGGCCGGGCTGGAGGAGGCGTTCGCGGCCCGCGACCTCCCGGCCACGTACCACGTCGTCGAGGGGAGCCTGTCGCCCGACCACGGCCGCAACGCGACGCGCCAGCTCCTCGAGCTCGACCCGCCGCCGACCGCGATCGTCGCCGGCGGCAACCAGCTGCTGATCGGCACGCTCGGCGAGCTGCTCGAGCGGGGGATGCGCCTCGGCGAGGACATCTCGCTCGTGAGCTGCGACGCGATCGACGTCACCGAGCTGTTCACCCCGCCGATCGCCGTCGTGCGCCGCGACAACCGCGAGATCGGCTACCGCGCCGCGCGGCTGCTGCTGGAGCGGCTGGCCGACGGCGACACCGGCCCGCGCACGGAGCTGCTGCCGACCGAGTTCGTGCCGCGCCCGAGCTGCGCGCCGCCGCGCGCCTGATCAGCGCCGGGGCGGCTCGGCGCCGACGCTGCGGTAGGCCTCGGCGGGGACGGCGCCGGGGTCCTTGTAGATCGTCCACCGGCAGGGCCCGGGCTCCGCGCCGTCGCCGTGGACGGGCGGATCGACGACGCGCACCGGCGTGCCCCACTGCTCGATCGGCCACTTCTGCAGCGCGACGACGCAGTGGGCGCAGTACAGGCAGACGCCGCGCCGGTTGCCGGCCCAGTCGTGCCGCTCCCGGGTGACGGCGAAGCCGTCGGCGGGCGTGTGGCGGCCGCCCGACCCGCACGGGTCGAACTCGAGCACCCAGCGGTCGTCGTGCTCGGTGAGGCCGACATCCCCCATCCGCTCCGGCCCGACGAGGTGCGCGCGCATCGACTCGAAGGCGATGTAGAGGTTGCGCTCGAGCGTCTCGGCATACGGCCGGCGGCGCGTGTCGAACGGCGCGTAGCGCTCGGCCAGGTACGGCTCGAGCACCTCGGCGTAGCAGTCCCCGACGGCGGCCTCGCCGAAGCGGTCGGCGACGAGCGTCAGCAGCCCGGCCTGGTAGTCGGCCCAGCGGTCGTGCAGCTCCCGCCACGCCTCGCGCAGGGCGTCGAAGCGCTCGAGCGCGGCCTCGGCGCCGACCTCGAGGCCGCGCAGCTCGTTGGCCAGCCGCCCGGCCCGGGCGCCGAGGTCGCTCCAGCGGCCGGACGGCTCGAACGGGGCCCCGTCGGGGAAGCGCAGCATCCGCGCCAGGCGGTCGCGCTCGGCCGCGAGCTCGTCCTCGCGCAGCCCGCGGCGGCGCAGGTACGCGTCGAAGCCGGCGCTCCACGTCCGGTAGACGACGTGGCAGACCTTCGCCTCCTCCATGAAGTAGTCGACGAGCTGCGCGGCCTCCTCCCAGCGCTCGGCCCGGATCGCCTCCGCGACCCGGCGCGTGGTCGCGACCGCCTGCTCGGGCCAGTCGCCGACGCGCACGCGCTTGCCGACCGCCTCCGACCAGGCGAGCGGCCCGCTCATGGCGCCTCCACCTGCGGGGACCGTCGTCGTCGCGCGATCCGCTGCGCCAGCCACACCGGGTCGCGCCCGAGCTGCTGCTGGCGGACGAGCCACACCGCGGCGACGAGGAAGACCCCCTGGAGGATCGTCTGCCAGTACGGCGACACCCGTTCGAGCACCAGCCCGTTGCGCAGCGTCTCCACGAACAGGATGCCGAGCACCGACCCGATGACCGTGGCCCGGCCGCCCCACAGGCTCGTCCCGCCGAGGATGACGGCACTGTAGACGAGCAGCTCCTGGCCGGCCGCCGCCTGCGGCAGGCCGCTGCCGGTCCGCCCGGCCAGCAGGATGCCCGCGACGCCCGCCGCGCCCGCCGAGGCCAGGTAGGCCCACCGCTGGGCGCCGGCGACGCCGATGCCCGAGAGGCGCGCGGCCTCGGGGTTGCCGCCGACGGCGAGCAGCGCCCGTCCCGCCGGCGTGTGCGCGAGCAGCGCCCAGCCGAGCACGGCGATCACCGCGAACATCACGATCGGGACCGGGATGCCGACGATCTCGTGCTGGCCGATGGTGACGATCGGCCCGTCCTCGATCACGATCCCGGCCGAGGAGCCGGCGACCAGGAACGCGAGGCCCCGCAGGGTGCCGGCCGTCGCCAGCGTGGCGATGAACGGGTTGATCCCGAAGCGCGTGACGACGGTCCCGTTCACGATCCCGACGAGGACCGCGACGGCGAGCGCGCCGAGGATGGCGACGACGCCGCCGACGCGGGTGTCCAGCCACGCTGCGACGACGCCGGAGAGCGCGATCGTCCCGGCGATCGAGAAGTCGATCGCGCCCGCCGCCAGGGCCACCGTCACCCCCATCGCGGCGACGCCGAGGACCGCGGCGCCGGCGGCCAGGCCCGTGAAGTTCGCGGAGGTCCCGAAGAACGGGTTGTTCGCCGAGAACCAGACCAGGGTCGCCGCCAGCAGCACGAGCAGGTAGAGTTCGGGGCTGCGCGCGGCGCGGAGGGCGAAGCGGCTCATCGGGTCGCCACCTCCAGCACCCGGTCGTGCCGCACCTCGTCGCCGGCCAGGACCGACACGACGCGTCCCCGCGAGACGACGTGCACGCGGTCGGCCAGACCGACGACCTCGTCGAGGTCCGAGGACGCCAGCAGGACCGACCGCCCGCCGGCGCAGAGGTCGCCGAGCAGGCGGTAGATCTCGGCGCGGGCGCCGACGTCGACGCCGCGGGTGGGCTCGGAGAGCAGCAGGACGTCCGCGCCTCGCTCCAGCCAGCGCCCGAGGACCGCCTTCTGCTGGTTGCCGCCCGACAGCTTCGCGACCGGCGCCCACGGCCGCGGGGGACGCAGGTCGAGCGCCGCGATCTGGCGGCGCGCCGCCGCCGTCTCGCGTCCGCGGAGGTAGATCCCGGCCGGGCCGTAGCGCCCGAGCGTCGCGGCCCCGATGTTGCGGCCGACGGTGCCTTGCGGGAACAGCCCCTCCGAGCGCCGGTCGGCCGGCACGAGCCCGACGCGGCCGCGCACCTCGACGACGCCCCGCGCCGACACGTCGCCGGCGATCGCGTAGGGGATCTCGGTGGCTCCCGACCCCACGAGCCCGAACAGCGCGACGATCTCGCCCGCCCGGACCTCGAGGGAGACGTCGCTGCACACGCCGTCGGCGCTGAGCCCGTCGACCCGCAGGCGGACCTCCCCCGGCTCGGGCCGCGCCCGGGGGTACAGGTCCGCGAGCCGCCGCCCGACCATCTGCTCGACGAGGCCCTCGTGGGAGGTCTCGGCCAAGGGCGCCGTGAGGACGTTGCGCCCGTCGCGCAGGACCGTCACGCGATCGGCGACCGAGGCGAGCTCGCCCACCCGGTGGGTGATGTAGACGATCCCGACCCCGTGGGCTCGGAGGCCCCGGACGACGTCGAACAGCCGCTCGGACTCGGACGTCGACAGGGAGGCCGTCGCCTCGTCGAGGATGAGGATCCGCCCCTCGTCGGACAGCGCCTTGGCGACCTCGACGAGCTGCTGCTCGTCCCGGCGCAGCAGCCCGAGCTCGGTCGCGGGGTCGACGTCCAGCCCGACGCGGGCCAGCAGCTCGGCCGCCTGCGCGCGCACCGCCCCCCAGTCGACCCGCCCGCGGCGGCGCGGGAGCCGCCCCAGCAGGACGTTCTCGCCGACCGACAGCGTCGGCACGAGCGCGCGCTCCTGGGCGACGAGGCGCACGCCGTGCGCGATCGCGTCCGCCGGAGACGCCAGGCGCACCGGCCGGCCGTCGAAGCGCAGCTCGCCGGCGTCGGGCACGTGGTCGCCGGCGAGGATGCGCATGAGGGTCGACTTCCCGGCCCCGTTCTCGCCGAGCAGCGCGTGGACCTCGCCCGCGCGCAGCTCGAAGTCGACGCCGTCCAGCGCGCGCACGCCGGGGAACGTCTTCACCACGCCCACGGCCTCGAGCAGCGGGGTCATGCGTCCCTCCGGCGGATGCGGTCGAGCACGAGCGCGAAGACGACGATGACCCCCTTGAGCACGTCCTGCCAGGTGCTCGACACGCCGAGCAGGTTCAGGCCGTTGTCGATCGTGCCCAGCACGGCGATGCCCAGCAGGGTGCCGACGATCAGGCCGCTGCCGCCGGCGAGGGCGGTGCCGCCGATGACCACGGCGGCGATCGCGTTGAGCAGCTGCCGCTCGCCCTCGCCGGCGTTGGCGACGCCGGCGTTGGCGACCATGACGACCCCGGCGATCGCCGCGGTGAGCCCGGAGATGGCCAGGGCCGCTGCGCGCACCCACGCGGCGCGGATGCCCACGAGCGTCGCCGCCCTGGGGTTGTCGCCGACGAGGTAGCAGCGCTGCCCGAACCCGGTCCAGCGCAGCACGACCGCGAGGACGAGGGCGATCGCGATCATGATCACCACGGGGGTCGGGATCCCGAGCGTCTCGCCGCGGCCGATCCGCGCGAACGCGTCGTCGGACGCCGGGGTGGGCGCGCCGTTGGTGTGCAGGAACGCCCACCCGCCGAAGATCGAGAACGTCCCGAGCGTGACGATCAGCGCGTCGAGCCGGAGCACCGCGGTCAGCAGGCCGTTGACCAGCCCGAGCCCGACGCCGACCGCGAGCGCCACCGCGACCGCGGCGGCCGCCCCGTCTCCCGCGGCGATCCGCTCGGCCGCGAGGATCCCGCAGACGCTCATGACCGCCCCGAACGACACGTCCAGCGCGCCGGCGATGAGCGCCACCGTGAGCCCGAGCGCGGCGATCCCGAACACGGCCGTCGCCCGGCCGATGTTCAGGAAGTTGTCGGTCGTGAGGAAGTGGTCGGCGGCGATCGCGAAGACGGCGGCCAGGAGCAGGTAGGCCGCGGCCAGCCGCGCCAGCGGCGCGGCCGCGAGGCGCCCGATGAGCGCCAATCCGCCGCCGCCGGCGGGCTCCGGCCGCCCGATCGGCGTGCTCGGCTCAGCGGTCACGGACGCCTCCGCCCCTTCATCTCAGGCGAGCGTTCCGGCCTGCGGCGGGAAGTCTCCGACGTTGTCGGAGGTGATCAGGTAGAACGGCAGGAAGTTGACCGGCGCCACCTCGCCGCCCATGAGCTCGAGGATCCCGATCGCCGCCAGCCACGGCACCGTCTCGATGTCGGTGAACGCGCTCACCTTGAACGGGCTGTCGGGCTTCTTGAGCTCCTCGACCGCGGACGCCTGCCCGGCCTGGCCGGCGACCGCCGCCGTGTCGGCCCGCTTGGCCGCCTCCAGCGCGCGGACGATGCCGACGGCCGCGTCGTCGTTGGAGCCGCAGCCGAGGATCGTCTTGGCGTCGGGGTGCGCGGTCAGGACGTCGGCCGCCTTCTTCTGCGACTCGTCGAGCAGCCCCTGCGAGTCGAACTCGACGAACACGGAGTCGGGCAGGTCGGGCAGGACCTTCTTGATCCCGGCGCGGTAGCCGACCTCGCGCTCGGCGACGTAGGCGCCGGCGCGCGGCTGCGCCGCCAGCATCACGAGATCGACCTGCCCGTCCCAGTTGTCCCGGGCGTACTCGCCGAGCCACTCGCCCAGGGCCGTGCACATCCGCAGGTTGCCGGCGTCCTCGAAGAGCGCGCCGTCGGGCCCCTCGACCGCGAAGTAGCCGCTCGGGATGCCGGCCGCCTCCAGGCGCTTGTAGATCGCCTTGTTGGCGTCGGGGAAGATCTGGGCCTCGACGACGAAGTCGGCCTGCTGCTGGACGATCAGGTCGACGTTCTTGATCGCCTGGTCGGCGTCGAAGTTGTTGTCGAAGATCAGCGGCTCGCACCCCATCGCCTTGATGGCGCGCTCGGCGCGCGCGGCCATCTCGACCGACAGGTCCCACTTGGCCGAGAAGTGGGCGAAGGCGATGCGGTACGGCTTGTCCGCCGTGAAGTCGTAGCAGACCCACCTGCGGATCCCGTGCTCGTCGGTGCCGTCGTAGGCGTCGGGGGGCAGGAACGCGACGCGCGACCCGCCGTTGGGCCCCTTGTACTCGGGATCGGAGGTGATCCCGTCGGGGTAGACCTTCGCCGCCACGGCCTCGGCGCCCCGCGCGCCGCCGCTGCTGCTGATCGCCGTCCCGCCGCCGGCGGTGGAGCCGCCGGCCGTGGAGCCGCCGCCGTCGTCACCGCACGCGGCCAGAAGGCCGGCGATCGTCGGGACGCTCAGGCCGAGGGCCGTCGCCCGCGCGATGAACTGGCGACGGCTGACGGCCCCCGTCTCGAGGTCCTGCACCAGCCGCTCTGCGGCGGCCCGGCGACGTCGAACGTCCTGACCCATCCCCTCTCCCCCTTGCGACAAAACGTTTCCGCAATCGGTTCCAATCAACCACATCTGCTAGGGCGGCGTCAACCGGCAGGCGCCACCGCCCCCGGCCTCAGCGGCGCACGGGCTCGAGCGCCCCGCTGGAGGCGCTGCGGTAGGCCGCGTCGAGCAGCTCGACCGTGCGGGCGGCGAGCTCGCCGGGCGACTGGTTGACGACGTCCTTGCCGAGTGCGAGGTCGACGAGCGTGTTCGGCGGGCCGTCGCAGTCGTAGGCCCCGTCGCCCTCGCGCAGGGCCAGGCGCAGGTCGGTGTCGCCGCCGTCGCGCCACAGCCACGCGGCCTCGCGCTCGACGTCGCACAGCACCTGGCCGTCGCTGCCGATCGCCCGCACCTCGAGCTGGTGCTTGTTGTCGCCGGCGCCGAGGTGGGCGGAGCCGCCGGCGACCGTGCCGATGGCGCCGTTGTCGAAGCGGACCGAGATCGCGTCGTGCAGCTCGACCGGGGCGTTCAGGGGCGCGCTCATGAGCGCGAACGCGGCCTCGGCGCGCAGGCCGGTCAGCCACAGCGCCAGGCCGAGCGCGTGGCTGAGCTGGGCCTGGCCGTACCCGCCGCCCGACAGCTTCGGGTCGGTCCACGTCGCCGCCTCGGGGACCGTGTCGGGGTCGGCGTCCGGGTAGGCACCGGTGTTCGAGAGCAGCTCGCGGGTGACCGACGCCATGTGGACGGTCATCTGCTCGACCTCGCCGATCCCGCGCTCGACCATCAGGCGCCGCAGCTCGCGCACCATCGGCCTGTAGTTCCAGCCGAACGCGACGACGAGGTGGCGCCCGAGCCGCTCGGCCGACTCCACGAGGTCCCAGGCGTCGGCCGGGTCGATCGTGAACGGCTTCTCGACGAGCACGTGCGCGCCGGCCTCCATCGCCGCCTTCGCGTGCTCGTGGTGCAGGCCCGTCGGGCTGGCGACGAGCACGATGTCGGCGCCGGCGTCGAGGACGTCGCGGTAGTCCTCGCTGGCGACGCGGAACCCGAACTGCTCCTTCACGCGGGCGAGCGCGTCGACGCCCTTGCGGGCGACGCCGACGAACTCGACCTCCTTGCGCGCGGCGAAGTTCGGCAGGTGCGAGGCGATGGCCCACGAGCCGGCGCCGATCACCCCCAGGCGGAGCTTGCTCATCGTCTCTCCTCTACTTGCTCGTCAGGCGGATGCGCAGCTGGTCGAACGACACGGCGAAGATCAGCAGCGCGCCTTGGGCCACGGTCTGCCAGAAGCTGGACACGTTCAGCAGCACGAGCCCGTTGTTCAGCGTGCCGATGATCAGGAGGCCCAGCATCGTCCCGGTGATCGCCCCGCGCCCGCCCGCCAGGCTCGCGCCGCCGAGGATGACCGCGGTGACGACCGAGAGCTCCATCCCGGTCGCCGCCTGCGGCGACGCGGCCCCGAGCTGCGAGGTGAGGATCAGGCCGCCGATCGCCACGCACAGGCCCGACAGGACGAAGCCGGCGAAGATGATCCGCTTCGAGCGGATGCCGTTGAGCCGGGCGGCGACCGGGTTGGCCCCGATCGCGTACATCGAGCGGCCGAACACCGTGTAGCGGCTGATGAACCAGAACGCCAGCGCGATCCCGGCGAAGATGAACACCGGCACCGGGATGTCGAGGATCGGCCGCTCGGTGGCCCAGCCGAAGCGCTCGATGCCGAGCGTCTGGCCGTCGGTGATCACCTGCGTCAGGCCCCGGAACACGGCCAGGGTGCCGAGCGTCGTGATCAGCGCGTTGATGCCGACGACGGTGACGAAGAAGCCGTTGATCACGCCGATCCCGATGCCGGCGAGCACGGCGATGAACACCGAGTAGTAGATGTCGTTGTGGAGCGCCAGCGACGCGACGACCGCACCGCAGAACGCGGCGGCCGAGCCGACCGAGAGGTCGAACTGGCCGGCGATCAGGAGCATCGTCGCCGGGGCGGCGATGATCCCGGTGACGGCGGCGGCCGTCAGGATGTTCACGAAGTTGTCGTAGTTCAGGAAGAACTCGGACGTGATCGAGAAGAACACGCCGAGCGCGATGAGCACGACGACGAGCGCGGCGGTCTCCGGGACCTGACGACGCCGGGCGGTCGGCACCGCGGCGGTCGCGCCCGACGCAGCCGCGGGCTCGGTCGTCATCACGGGGTCGGACACGTCATCCTCCAGCGAGCTCGGTGAGCCGTTCAGTCGTGATCTCGTCGCCGCCCAGCTCCCCGACGATGCGGCCGCGGGCCATCACCGCGGCGCGATCGGCGAGCTGCACGACCTCCTCGTAGTCGGACGTCGCCACGAGGACGCCCATGCCGGCGCGCGCGAGCTTGCGGATCTCGCGGTAGATCTCCATGCGCGCGCCCACGTCCACGCCGCGCGTGGGCTCGATCAGCACGAGCACGTCGGACTGCCGCTCCAGCCAGCGCCCGAGGACGACCTTCTGCTGGTTGCCGCCCGAGAGCGTGCTGATGAGCTGCTCGGGGTCGTTGCGCGAGCGGATCGAGAGCTCGTCGTGCCAGCGACGGTACGCGCGCGCCTCGGCGGCGTGCCGCAGCAGCCCGCGGCGCGCGAGCCGCGGCCAGGACGGCACCGAGATGTTCTCGGCCACCGACCGGACCATGAACGCGCCCTCGCGCTGGCGGTCGGCCGGGACGAGGCCGACGCCGGCCGCGATCGCGGCGTGCGGCGACCCGGGGGCGTGGACCTCGCCGCGCAGCCGGCACACGCCGGCCGACAGGTCGCGCAGCCCGAACGCGGTCTCGGCCACCTCGGCGGTGCCGGAGCCGAGCTTGCCGTACAGGGCGACGACCTCGCCCGGGCGGACGGTCAGGTCGACGCCGGCGAAGGCGCCGTCGCTCGTCGCCCCCTCGAAGGCCAGCAGCGGCTCGGCCTGCGCGTCGACGGCCGCCGGCTCGGGCCGGGTCACCTCGCCGACCTCCCGGCCGACCATCGCGGTGACGAGCTCGGCCCGGGTCGTGCCGGCGACCTCGCGCTCGAGCACGACGTTGCCGTCGCGCAGCACCTCGACGCGGTCGGCGATCTCGACGACCTCGTCGAGGCGGTGCGTGATGTAGATGATCGCGGTGCCGCGCTCGCGCAGGCGGCGGACCGCGGAGAAGAGCCGCTCGACCTCCTGCGCCGACAGCGCGGCGGTCGGCTCGTCGAGGATCAGGCAGCGGGCCCGGTCGGAGATCGCGCGGGCGATCTCGACGGCCTGGCGCTCCCCGATGCGCAGGTCGGCCACCGGGCGGTCCGGGTCGAGCTCGACGCCGAGCTCGTCGAGCGCGCGCGCCGCGCGCTCGCGCACCGCCTTCCAGCGGACGATGCCCTTCCGGCCCGGCCAGCGGCCGAGCGAGATGTTCTCGGCGACGGTCAGGGCGGGCGCGTCGCTGAGCTCCTGGAAGATCATGCGCACGCCGAGGGCACGCGCGCTGATCGGGTCGAGCGCCGCGTGGGTCTCGCCGACGACGACGATCTCGCCCGAGTCGGGCGCGTGGTCGCCGGCGAGGATCCGCACGAGCGTCGACTTGCCGGCTCCGTTCTCGCCCAGGAGGGCGAGCACGGAGCCGCCGATGGCGTCGAGGTCCACGCCGTGGAGGACCTCGACGCCGCCTCGAGGCTGTCTCGTTTACACATAAGCGAGCCCCCCCGACACACG
>JADGIB010000088.1 GCA_019683665.1 Solirubrobacteraceae bacterium | reverse complement strand
GCCCAGCCCCGACCCGGTCGCCGCGGGCCCGGTGGAGCCGGAACGCGGCCTCGCGCGCGGCGATCGTCGGCTCCCCGAGGTTCAGCCACCAGCCCGCCCAGCCGAGCCCCTCCCAGGCCTCGGGCAGCTCCTCCTCGTCGAGCGCGGCGCGGAAGAGCGCGCGCGCCCGCTCCCAGTCCCCCGCGTCGAGCGCCCGCTGCCCGGCGTCGATCCGATCGAGCGCGGCCTCGGAAGCCATCGCGCCGATCCTCTCACTCGGGCGGCCCCGCGCCAACTGCCCGGGCGCGCGCATGAGGGCGCCCTACGATGCGCCGACCCGTGGCGAAGAAGCTCAAGCCGAAGAAGACGTGCTGCAAGAGCCGGCCGCGGTGCAAGCGCTGCCCCGTCCGCCTGAAGAAGCTCGCCGGGAAGGCGAAGGGGTAGCCTTGACGCCCATGGCCACGTGCGTCGTGACCGGTGGCGCGGGCTTCCTCGGCTCGCATCTGTGCGATGCGCTCCTCGCGCGCGGCCATCGGGTCATCTGCGTCGACAACCTCGAGACCGGCTCGCTGCGCAACATCGAGCACATCCGCGTGCCCGAGTTCACGCACCTGAACGTCGACATCACCGAGCCGTACTTCATCGACGAGCCGGTCGACGTCGTCTACCACCTGGCCTCGCCCGCCTCGCCGATCGACTACCTGCGCCTGCCGCTGCACACGCTGAAGGTCGGCTCCTACGGCACGCACCACACGCTCGGCCTGGCGAAGTTCCACCGCGCCCGCTTCCTGCTCGCCTCCACGAGCGAGGTCTACGGCGACCCGCAGGTCCACCCGCAGCCCGAGTCCTACTGGGGGCACGTGAACCCGATCGGCCCGCGCGGCGTCTACGACGAGGCCAAGCGCTACGCCGAGGCGCTGACGATGGCCTACCACCGCCAGCAGGGCGTCGACACGAGCATCGTCCGGATCTTCAACACGTACGGGCCGCGGATGCGCCCCCACGACGGGCGCGCGATCCCGACGTTCCTGCGCCAGGCGCTCCAGGACCGGCCGCTGACCGTCTTCGGCGACGGCAGCCAGACGCGCAGCTTCTGCTACGTCGACGACCTCATCCGGGGCATCATCGCCCTCGCCGAGTCCGGGTACCACCACCCGGTGAACATCGGCAACCCCGACGAGTACTCGCTGCTGGAGCTGGCCGAGACCGTCATCGAGGTGACCGGCAGCGCGTCCGAGATCGTCTTCGAGGCGCTGCCGACCGACGACCCGCAGGTGCGCCAGCCCGACATCAGCCTGGCCGAGCAGGTGCTGGGCTGGAAGCCGGAGATCACGCTGCGCGACGGGCTGCGCCGCACGATCGACGAGGCCGGGGTGGAGGCCCTCGTGGGCAGCGGCTCCTAGCCGCAACCGCAGAACTTCTCGCTGCCGCGCGCGTTGCAGCGAATCAGGAGACATGGCGCAACAGACAGCCGAATCCGGGACACGCCAGGAGACGCCGCCGAGTGACGGCGGCATCCCGTACGTCCGGACGCCCTGGCACGCGCCGCCCGGCGTCGACATGCGCCGCAAGCGCCCGCCGGCGCTCTCGTTCCTCCTGCGCCTGGAGACGGCGCGCCGCACGGCCCGCGTCGTGTCGCTCATGGCGCTCGACCTCGTCGCCGTCACGCTGGCGATCTTCACCGCGCTCGCGCTGAAGGACGCGATCCTCGGCGACTTCGTCGCGTCGAAGGCGTGGGGCCAGACGAAGGAGATCGTCTCCTTCGCCTACCTGCTGACCGTCCTGCTGTTCGCGCGCTCGGACCTCTACGCCGACCGCGCCGCGCGCCCGGGCCTGACGCGGATCGTCGCCTGCCTGTTCCAGGTCACGATCGTCGCGCTCATCTACGCGCTCGTGAACGGCGAGCAGTTCTCCAGCTACTACATCTTCTACGGCTCGCTGTTCTTCGCCGTCCTCTACGTCGCGAGCTTCCGCTTCGCCTACGAGGGCGTCACCGGGGCGCTCCTGCGCGCCGCCGGCTACCACCGCCGCGCCGTGCTCGTCGGCAGCGGCCGCCACATCGAGGACGTCGCCCACGCGCTCGCCGACGCCCCGCACACGCCGATCAAGGTCGTCGGCTTCGTCTCGCTGCAGCCGCGGCCCGACAACGGCCTGCGCTCGCTCGGGAGCCTCGACACGATCCACGAGACGCTGCGCGAGCACCGCATCGACGAGGTCATCATCGCCGACCCCGACTTCCCGCAGGACCGCGCCGTCGAGCTCGTCGACCGCTGCCACCAGTCCGGGGTGCGGGTGCGGATCGCCCCGTCGACGATGGAGATCCTCGTCCACCGCGCCGAGTTCGTGCCCGGCCAGTCGGTGCCGCTGTTCGAGCTCAAGCCGCCGGTGTTCGAGGGCTTCGACTACCTGCTCAAGCGCACGTTCGACATCGTCGGCGCGACCGTGCTGCTCATCCTCCTCAGCCCGGTCCTGCTCGCCGCGGCGATCGCGGTGCGGCTCTCCTCGAAGGGGCCGATCCTCTACCACTCGATCCGGCCCGGCATCGGCGGCAAGCCGTTCGCCTGCTTCAAGTTCCGCACGATGTACCACGGCGCCGACCGCCGCCAGGCGGAGCTCGAGGCGCTCAACGAGGCGGGCGGGGCGATCTTCAAGATCCGCAACGACCCGCGGGTCACGCCGGTCGGCCGGTTCCTGCGGCGCTACTCGATCGACGAGCTGCCGCAGCTCATGAACGTCCTGCGCGGCGAGATGTCGCTCGTCGGCCCGCGCCCGCTGCCCGAGCGCGACTACGAGCGCCTCGAGGAGTGGCACAAGAAGCGCTACCTGGTCCTGCCGGGGATCACCGGCCTGTGGCAGGTGTCGGGCCGCTCGGAGCTCGACTTCGACGACCTGGTCCGCCTCGACTTCCTCTACCTCGAGCGCTGGTCGGTCTTCCTCGACCTGACGATCCTCCTGAAGACGATCCCGGCCGTCCTGTCGCGCCGCGGCGCGTTCTGAGCGCCCCGCGCGGGTAGACGGGCCCCGTGGCCCGCTGCACCCAGGTGATCGACGCGACGCCGCAGGACGTCTTCGCCGTCCTGTCGGACCCGGCCACCTACCCGGACTGGGTCGTCGGCGCGAAGGCGATGCGCGACGCCGACGACGGCTTCCCGGCCGTCGGGACGCGGCTGCACCACCGCGTCGGCTTCGGCCCGCTGTCGGTCAACGACCACACCGAGGTCGTGGACGTCGCCGCGCCCTACCGGCTCGAGCTGCGCGCGAAGGCGCGCCCGCTCGGGACCGCGCGCGTCGCGATGCTCGTCTCCCCGCGCGGCCCGCGCTCGAGCTGGGTGACGATGATCGAGGACCCGGCCGACCCGCTCACGCGGCTCGTCTTCAACCCGCTCACCCACCTCGCCGTGCGCGGGCGCAACCGCGAGTGCCTGCGGCGCCTCAAGCGGCTCGCCGAGGCGCGCGCCACGGGCGCAGGCGCCGGTCGCTGAGCAGCGCCCGGGCCGCGCCGCGCCCGCTGACGCCGTGGACGGCGCCGCCCGGGTGGACGGACGCGCCGGCGACGTAGAGGCCGCGCAGCGGCGTGCGGTAGCGGGCCAGGGCCGGGTGCGGGCGCAGGACGAGCTGCTGGTCGAGCTCGTAGGAGCCGCCGCCGAGATCGCCGCCGGCGAGGCTCGGGTCCTCGGCCTCGGTCACGTGCGGCGGGCGCACCGCCCGGGCCAGGACGAGCGGCGAGAAGCCGGGGGCGAAGCGCTCGATCTGGGCCTCGATGCGCCCGGCGACCTCGTCGTCGGGGAGGTCGTGCCCGCGCGGGACGTGCGCGTAGGCGTAGAGCGTGTGGCGGCCGGCGGGCGCGCGCGTCGGGTCGTGCAGCGACTGCTGGCCGACGACGAGCGCCGGGCGCTCGGGCACGACGCCGCGCTCGCCGTCCTGGGCGGCGGCGGTGAGCGCCGGCAGCTCCCCGGCGACGTGGACGACCCCGGCCTCGCGCGCCTCGGCCGCCGCCCACGGGACCGGGCCGGCGAGCGCGTAGTCGACCTTGAAGGCGGCGGTCCCGTGGCGCCAGGCGCGCAGGCGCCGCGCCACCCGCGGCGGCAGCGCCCCGTCGGGCAGCAGCGCGGCCAGCGGCCGGGCGGTGAGGGTCGAGACGACCGCGTCGGCGGGCAGCTCCTCGCCGCCGGCCAGCCGCACCCCGCCGACGCGCCCGCCGCGGACGACGACCTCGGTCACGCGCGCCTCGCAGCGGACGCGGGCGCCGGCGCGCTCGGCCCGGCGCACGAGCGCGGCCGCGAGCTCGCCGGTGCCGCCGCGCACGAGCGGCCAGCCGTGGCGCTGGCCGGCGAGCGCGAGGACCATCCCGAACGCGCCGCTGCCGGCGGCGGTCGGCGGCAGCCCGGTGTGCTGGGCGCAGGCGGCCAGCCAGGCGGCGGCGCGCGCGTCCCCGCCGAGCAGCTCGAGCCCGAGCGACTGGACGGAGCCGACGAACCGCCGCCCCCAGTCGAGCGTCGCGCCGCCCAGCCCGCGCAGCAGCCGCGGGACCGGGCGCACCGGCGGCAGCGGCGACAGGATCGTCGCGACGAGCGCGTCGGCGACCGGCAGCAGCTCGCCCATCGCCGACCGCCAGCCCGCGCCGGCGCGCGGCCCGAGCGAGGCGACGGTCGCGTCGAGGTCGCGGTGCAGGGCGATCGCGCGGCCGTCCTCGAACGGGTGCGCGACGACGACCGGCGGCACGACCCACTCGACGCCGTCGCGCTCGAGCGCCAGCTCGCGCATCGCCCGCGAGGCGACGGCCATCGGCAGGAACGCCGCGTGGAGGTCGTGGACGAACCCGGGCCGCGTGACCTGCGCCGAGCGCGTCGCGCCGCCCGGCCGGCCGGCGGCCTCCAGCACGGTCACGTCGACGCCGGCCTCGGCGAGGTGGACGGCGGCGACGAGCCCGTTGTGGCCCGACCCGATGACGAGCGCCCGGGTCATCGTCGTGGCCTACCCCGCGCGGCGGGGCCTCAGGCGCCCGGCCGCTCAGCGGTGGTCGATGCGCGCGCCGGCGAGGCGCCGCAGCGCGGCCATCGCCGGCACGCTCGCCAGCACGGTGCCGCCGCACACGAGCCACATCGCCGCGTACCCGCCGGTGTCGGCGAAGGGGCCGTGGAGGACCTCGATCGCGATCCCGGCCAGCAGCGGCCCGAGCGCGGTCCCGATCCCGCGGCTGAGGCTGTAGAAGCCGGTGAGCAGGCCGTGCCGGCCGGCCGGCATGAGCGGCTGCAGCAGCGCGTAGGGGAGCGTCATGACGATCCCGCCGCCGAAGCCGATGACGAGCATCACGGGCACGAGGACGGCGACGTGCCCGGTGAACGCGGGCACGAGCAGGCCGAGCCCGTAGGCCGGCAGCGCCCAGCTCATGACGCGGGCCCGGCCGTGGCGGTCGGCGAGCCAGCCGCTGAGGACCGCGGCGGGCAGGACGAGCAGGGCGACGCCGCCGATGATCCCCGCGGTCGCCTCGCGGCTGTAGCCGAGCCCGGTGGCGACGAACAGGAAGACGAACGTCTTCAGCGCGCCGAGCGACGCCTCCCACAGGGCGTTGGCGACGAGGAAGGCGCGCAGGTCGGGGCGCCCGCCGACGACGGCGCGCAGCGAGGACGCCTCGGCGAGCAGGCCGTCTTCGCCGGGCCCGCCGTCCGCCTCCTGGGGCGTCGCGCGGGCGCGCGGGACGGCGACCGAGGCGAACAGCGCCATCGCCCCGGCGAAACAGGATCGCGCCGGCCACGAACGGCGCCGCGTCGCCCCAGGCGACGAGCAGCCCGCCGCCGACGAGCGCGACGCCGGTGCCGGCCCCGCGCCACACCGCCTGGGTCGACTGGGCGCGCGCGGCGATGTCGTCGGAGAGCAGGTCCGGGTAGAGGGCCCGGTAGGGCTTGTAGGCGACGAAGTAGGCGACGTAGAAGACGCTGACGGCGATCGCCATCGGGACGAGCGCGCCCGCGAGCCCCATGAGCGCGAGCGCCGCGGCCGCGAACGGGGTGGCGGCGAGCAGGAACGGCAGCCGCCCGCCGAGCGGGGTGCGCAGCCGGTCCGACCAGCGGCCGACGACGATCGGCAGCCACAGCGCCAGCAGGCCCTCGATCGCGATGAGGCCGCCGATGACGATCGACGAGTCGAGGAAGCCGGCGGCGACGACCGGGACGTACGTGCTGACGACCGTGATCGCCAGCGCGAGCGCCCCCGTCGGCAGCCCGAGCATCGCCAGCGTGCGCTTCTCGGCCGAGTCGAGCGCCCGGTGGCTCATCGCGGAAGCGTAGGCGGCGGCCCGGCCGGACGGGGCCGGGCCGCCCCGGCGGCGCCCGGCCCGGCGCGGCTCAGCGCTTGAAGCGCGTCAGCCCGCGGCGCAGCTGCATGTAGGAGGGCCGGCGCGAGCCGTCGGCGTTCACGACGCCGGTGTCCATCCGCGTGCGGCAGTCGGTGCCGAACCAGTTGTAGACGTAGGCGCGGTCGATCTGGCGCCGGTACGTCCGCAGGACCCGGAACAGGTAGGCGATGCGGTTGGCGGCGCGGCGCCGGTTGCACGGGAACGAGCGGCCGTGCTCGACGACGCCGCCGGTCTCCGTCAGCCAGAACACCGGGGCGCGCACGTGGCGGCGGACCGCGCGCATGACGGCGCGCGTGCCGGTCGTCCGCCGGCGGTTGACGTCGGAGTAGTTGTGGATGCCGACGATCCGGGCCCGGCGGCGCAGCCGGGGCGGCAGGCGCCGGTAGAAGCGGTCGATGTAGCGCTCGACGCCGCGCTGGTCGAGGACGTCGAGCGCGACGATCCGGCAGCCGCGGCAGAGGCTCCGCATCTGCCGGTAGTACCGGGCGGCGCGCCCGGGCCGGCTCCAGGTCGGCTGGCTGGCGTGGTTGGCCTCGTTCCAGACACCCCACTCGCGCACGCCCAGCGGCCGCAGCCGGCGGACGAGGCGGCCGACCTGGCGCCGGTAGGCGGCGGCGGACGGCAGGCGGCCGCGGCGGACGCGCAGGTCGTCGGTCGAGACGTGGACGAGGACGGAGATGCCGCTGCGGCGCGCCCGCTCCACGTACGCCGCCACGCGGTCGAGCGCGGCGCGGTCGCGCGCGACGTTCCACGGGACGAAGGTGCGCACCCGCTTGATGCGGGCGGCCTGGAAGAGCGGCTCGTCGAACATCGCGGCGCTCTGGTCGCCGATGCCGACGCGCACGTCGAGCTTCGCGGAGGCGGCGGCCGGCAGCGCGACGAGCGCGGCCAGGGCCGCGGCGATGAGGTGGGCGAGCGTTCGGGCCATGCCCCTGGCAACCCGCGCCGCGCCGCCCCAGTGCGGGCGGCCGTCCGCGCGCGGACGCCCGGGCCGGGTCAGCCGATCGTCGGGACCTGGGCGCGGAGGATGCCGAGGATCCGCAGCGTCGCGTGCTGGACCTCGGACGGCTCCATCTGCAGCGCCTCGGCCGCCTCCCCGTCGCCGGCCCCGTTGAGGAGCAGGCCGACGAGCGCGCGGTCGCGGTCGTCGAGGCGCTCCAGCTCGGTGCGCACGACGGTCTGCGACGGGTCGCCCAGCAGCCGCTCGCCCCGGTGCACGAGCCGGATCGCCTCGAACAGCTCGCGGGCGGCCAGGCCCTTGTCGACGACGCCGTCGGCGCCGGCGAGCGCGGCGGGCAGCGCGAGCTCGGGGCTGGCGTAGGCCGAGTAGACGAGCACCTTCGGCGTCTTCGGCGCCCGGATCTGGCGCTTGATGCGGTGGCAGAGCTGCAGGCCGTCGCCGTGGGGCAGGTGGTAGTCGAGCAGGATGAGGTCCGGCTCGGTGCGCCGCAGCAGCGGCCAGACGCTCTCCTCGTCGCCGGCGCTCTCGCCCACGAACACGAGCCCGGGCTCCGCGTCGATCACGGTGCGCAGGCCCGCCCGGAGGGCGGGGTGGTCGTCGATGACGGCGATGCGGATCATGCGGTCGCTCCTTGGGGTCGGGGGGCGCCGGCCGGAAGGTCGACGACGACGCGGGTGCCCGGCTGCCCGTCGCGCGAGGCGACGACCAGGCGCGCGCCGATGGACTCCGCGCGGCTCTGCATGGCCAGGATGCCGGTTGCGTGCGGACGATGCGTCTCCGGCAGCCCGCGGCCGTCGTCGACGATGCCGATCCGCAGGCCGCCGGGGGTGCGCTCGAGGGTCACCTCGATCGTCGACGCCTCCGCGTGGCGCAGGGCGTTCGTCAGCGCCTCGGAGGCGATGCGGTAGGCGTGGGCGGCGACGAGCGGCGGCAGCGGGGGCGCCTCGCCGCGGACGGTGATCGTGGGGCCGCCGTCGGTGACGAGCTCGCGGGCGCGGGCCTCGATCGCGGTGTGCAGCGGGCGGCCCTCGAGCGGGGAGCGCAGCTCGGCCAGGCTCGTGTCCATGTCGGCGGCGGCGGACTCCAGCTCGACCGACGCGCGCTCGACGGCGGGGACGAGCTCGGGGTCGACGCGCCCGTGCAGCGAGCTGACGAGCAGGTGCGCGGCGTGGAGGCGCTGCTTGGCCGAGTCGTGCAGCTCCCAGGCGATCCGCCGGCGCTCGGCCTCGATCGCCAGCCGCTCGTGGCGGGTGCGCTCCTCCTGCAGGCGCTGCAGCGCGTACGTCGCGTAGGCGAGGCCGGCGACGAGGACGGCCGGGAGCAGGAGGTGGATGACGAGCGTCTCGGAGGTGATCGGCCGCAGCGCGCCCGGGGCGGGGCCGCCGAACAGGCCGAGCGACAGGTAGAGGAGCGGCGCGAGGAGCGCCAGCCAGATCGCCTGGCGCAGCGGCAGCTTCACCGCCGGCAGCGCGAGCGTCGTCAGCCACAGGACGTAGAACGGGCTGCGCCAGTCGCCGGAGGCGAGCACGCAGGCGAGCGCGGTCGCGGTGTCGGCGATCCAGAAGAGCGGGCTGGAGCGCAGCCGCGGCGAGACCGCGATCGCCGCGGCGCTGATCACGCCGTAGGCGGTGAGGACGAGCAGCGTCGAGTCGATCGTCGGCTCGAGCACGATGAGGCCGATGGCGACGGCGGTCGCCATCGCGCGCCCGGCGACGAGCAGGGCGAGCCAGGGGGCGGCCTCGCCCTCGATGAGGCGGCGTCGGGTCTGCCAGCGGGTGTGCGGCACCCCCGCATGGTGCCGCACCGCGCGCCGGGCCGCGTCACCCGCCGGTTGACGCTTGACAGCCCGGGGCCGGCCTGGTTAGGGTCCCGCTCCCGGTTTCCAAAACCGTTTTCGGAACGTGAGAGAGAGGGTCACCATCCGCGAGCTGGCGCGCCTGTCCGGCGTGTCGGTCGGCACCGTCTCCCGGGCGCTCAACGGCTACAGCGACGTCAGCCCCGAGACCCGCGAGCGGATCATGCAGCTCGCCCGCGCGCTCGAGTACACGCCGACCGCGGCCGCGCGGATGCTCGTCACCCAGCGCTCGCACGTCATCGGCGTCTTCCTCGAGACCGGCGAGGGGCACCCCGACCTCCAGCACCCGTTCTTCCACGAGGTCCTCGTCGGGATCAAGCACTGCCTCGGCGAGCGCGGGTTCGACCTCCTGCTCTTCGCCAGCGAGCAGCCCGGCAACGGCTTCGGCCCGCACTCCTACGAGAAGCGCTGCCGCCACCACAACGTCGACGGCGCGGTCCTCATGGGCGTCGACCCCGAGGACGAGGAGACCCGCCGCCTCGTCCGCTCGACGCTGCCGTGCGTCGGGGTGGACGTCGCGCTCCACGGCCCGTCGACCGGCTACGTCATCTCCGACAACCGCACCGGGATCCTCGCCGCGATGCGGCATCTCCACGAGCTCGGCCACCGCCGCATCGCCCACGTGACCGGCCTCGTCGAGACCCGCCCGGGCGCCGAGCGCCTGCGCGCGTACCGCGACGCGCTGCGCGAGCTCGGCCTCGGCTACCGCGACGAGTACGTCGCCTACGGCGACTTCTACGTCGAGAGCGGCCGGGCCGCGGCCGCCCGCCTGCTGGCGCTCGACGAGCCGCCGACGGCGATCGTCGCCGCGTCGGACCTGATGGTGCTCGGCGTCCTGCGCGCCGCGGCCGAGGCGGGCGTGTCGGTCCCCGGCGACCTGTCCGTCGTCGGCTTCGACGACATCCAGCTCGCCGGCCACCTGCACCCGCCGCTGACCACCGTCCGCCAGGACAAGGCCGGCCTGGGCCGGGCCGCCGGCGAGGCGCTCGTCGCCTGCATCGAGGGCGCCGACGCCCCGGCCGTCACGACCCTGCCGGTCGAGCTGATCGTCCGCGAATCGACCGCGCCCCCGCCGGCGGGCGGCTGAGCCGGAGGGAGGACGCGCCACGGAGACCGCAGCGACCAGACGACCAAAACCGTTTTTGTCTCTGTTCACTTCACGCGTACGAGGAGGAGGAGCATCGTGCGACGCAGCGTGGCGCTCGCCCTGACGGCGATCGCCGCCGTCCTGGTCGCCCTGGCCCTGGGGGCCTGCGGCGGCTCGGACGACGACACCAGCAGCACCGGCAGCACCGGCGAGTCGGCCGCGACCGGCTCGGCGACCGCGGAGGCGAAGTCCTTCGCGGGCCAGAAGGTGACCTTCTGGATCATGAACAACGGCCCCCACCCGGTGGAGGACACCGAGAAGATCCTGGCGCCGTTCGAGCAGGAGACCGGGATCGACGTCGACGTCCAGCTCGTCGGCTGGGACGTCCAGTTCGACCGCATCCGCAACGCGGCCGTGTCCGGCGAGGGCCCCGACGTGACCCAGGCCGGCACGACGCAGGTGCCGTTCTTCGCCGCGCTCGGCGGCTTCGAGGACCTCTCCGGCCGCGTCGACGAGATCGGCGGCGAGTCCGCCTACGCGCCGGGGATCTGGGGCACGAGCCAGGTCGCCGGGCAGGAGGGCGTCTGGGGCATCCCGTGGTTCACCGAGGCGCGGACGATCTACTACCGCTCCGACGCGCTCGAGCAGGCCGGGGTCGACCCGGAGACCGCGTTCGCCGACCTCGAGTCGATGCGCGCGACGCTCGAGGCGCTCAAGGACGTCCAGGAGATCGGCGGCAAGAAGATCATGCCGTTCGGCATGCCGGGCAAGAAGGCGTTCGACCTCGTCCACAACGTCATGCCGTTCGTGTGGGACGAGGGCGGCCAGGAGCTGACCGACGACAACACGAAGTCGGCGATCAACTCGCCCGAGGCGGTCCGCGGCGTCAAGTACATCGCCGACCTCTTCCCGGACGGCCTCGCCGACCCGTCGATGCTGGAGCGCGACGGCACCCAGGTCGAGAACCAGTACAAGGGCGGCCGCCTCGCCGTGTGGATCGGCGGGCCGTGGGTCCTCAGCTCGATCGACCGCGAGGACGACACGAACTGGTCGGACGCCGCCCGCGAGAACACCGGCGTCGCCCCGATGCCCAAGGGCCCGACCGGTGAGGCGAACACGTTCGTCGGCGGCTCCAACCTGATGATGTTCAAGTCGTCTGACGTCAAGGACGCCGCCTGGGAGCTCATCAAGTACCTGTCCCGCGACGACGTCCAGACCGAGTACGCGGAACTGCTCGGCATGTTCCCGGCGCGCCTGAAGCCGCAGGAGGCGCTGGGGCAGCAGAGCGAGGACCTGGCCGCCTTCTACGAGGCGATCCAGACGGGCCGCTCGTACGCGCCGATCCCCCAGTGGGGCCAGATCGAGAACGCGTACAAGACCCGCTTCGGGAACATCCTCGACGCCGCAGCCGGGCTCGGCGGGGAGGCGTACTCCGAGGCGGTGATCCAGAAGCAGCTGGACGAGGCGGCCAAGGAGGCCGACGCGCTGCTGGCGCAGACGGCCGGCTAGCAGGACCCCATCGGCATCCCCGCCCGTCGTCTCTCCCGGCGGGCGGGGACGCCCTGGGCCTCCACCCCGGAACATGGCGACCATCGACACCGTCCCCCCCCTGGCGGTTATACA
>JADGIB010000087.1 GCA_019683665.1 Solirubrobacteraceae bacterium | reverse complement strand
CCGGCCGGGGAGTACGCCGGGCCCCCCCCCGGGGGGGTGGGGGGTTCGGGCGGCCCCCACACCACCACCCCGACACGCAACGCGGGCGGGCCGGACGGGGCGCGCGCTCCTGGACGCCGTGCGCGCCGCCGCGGCCGCGCGGCGATGAGTCGCGGACCCCGGCGCGGTCTGAACCGAGGACAGCGAACCGACCGGGAGGTCAGACGTCATGCCCCGCATCACCCCCAACCTGTGGTTCGACACCGAGGCCGAGGAGGCGGCCGCGTTCTACTGCTCGGTCTTCCCGCGCTCGCGGATCGTCTCGAAGACCCACTACACCGAGGCGGGGCCGCGCGAGGCCGGCACGGTCATGGTCGTCGAGTTCGAGCTGGACGGCCAGCGGGTCGTCGCGATCAACGGCGGCCCCGAGTTCCCGTTCACCGAGGCGGTCTCGCTCGAGATCAGCTGCGAGGACCAGGCCGAGGTCGACCACTACTGGGAGCGCCTGTCCGCCGGCGGGGAGGAGGGCCCGTGCGGCTGGCTGAAGGACCGCTACGGCCTCTCCTGGCAGGTGGTCCCGAAGGGCATGGACGCGCTCTTCTCCGATCCCGACCCGGCGCGGGCCGAGCGGGCGATGCGCGCGATGTTCGGGATGCGCAAGCTCGACGTCGCCGCGCTGCAGGCGGCCGCCGACGGCGTCCCGGCCGGCTGACCGGCGCCGTCGCGGCGGGGCGGCGGCCGGCCGCCGTCCCGCCCGCGCTCCCGATGGTTTCCTCGAACGGTCGGGGCGAGCGCTACCGTTGGACGATGGCGACCACCATGGTGGGGCCGGAGTTCCCCGACCTCGGCGACGAGCTGCTGTACCCGCGGCTCTCCGACCACAAGCTCGCGAAGCTCAGGAAGCTGGGGGAGGCGCGGACGTTCGCGCCCGGCGACGTCCTCTACGACCAGGGCGTGCGCGACGCGCCGTTCCACGTGATCCTCAGCGGGCGCGTGCAGCTGCTGGACCGCAAGCCCGGCAAGGACCGGCCGATCGCCGAGGTCGACCCGGGCACGTTCGTCGGCGACATCGCGATCTTCACCGGCGAGCCGACCGTCTCGCGGGCGGTCGCGCTCGAGCCGACCGAGGCCGTCGTCTTCACCCGCCCGCAGCTGCGCGAGCTGCTGGCCCAGTGGATCGAGCTCGGCGACGTCGTCCTGCGGACGATGATGGCCCGCCGCGCCTGGCACGAGCGCGAGGGCCACGGCGTCCTGCGGCTCATCGCCTCGCGCGCCTCGCGGCGCGCCTTCGAGGTCCGCGACCTGCTCGAGCGCAACCTCCTGCCCGTCCACTGGTACGACGTCGACACCGACCCCGAGGCCGACCGGATGCTCGGCTACCTCGGGCTCACGCGCGAGCAGACGCCGGTGCTCGTGAACGTCGACCGGGTGCTGCCGAACCCGTCGGCCGCGCAGGTCGCGCGCGACCTCCACCTGCGCGCCGAGGTCGACGGCGAGCGCTTCGACACCGTCGTCCTCGGCGCCGGCCCGGCCGGGCTGGCCGCCGCCGTCTACGCCGGGTCGGAGGGGCTGCGCACACTCGTCGCCGAGGCGTGGGCGCCGGGCGGCCAGGCGGGGACGAGCACCCGCATCGAGAACTACCTCGGCTTCCCGAGCGGGATCTCCGGCACCGAGCTGGCCCGCAAGGCGACGCTGCAGGCGCGGCGCTTCGACGCCGTCCTGTCGAGCTTCCACCGCGCGGTCGAGCTGGCCGACGGCCCCGAGGGGCTGCTGCGGGTCGACCTCGACGACGGCCAGCACGTCCTCGCGCGGACCGTCGTCATGGCGACCGGGGCGCGCTGGCGGCGCCTGCACGCCGACGGGGTCGAGCGGTTCACCGGCGCCGGCGTCTACCACGCGGCGATGCCGTCCGACGGGCAGCGCTACGCGGGCGAGGACGTCGTCGTCGTCGGGGGCGGCAACTCGGCCGGGCAGGCCGCGGTCCACCTCGGGGCGCGGGCGCGGAGCGTGCGGATGGTCGTGCGCGGCGAGGGCCTGGCGCGGACGATGTCCCGCTACCTCGTCGACCGCATCGAGCGGTCGCCCCGGATCGAGCTCATGACCGAGACCGAGGTCGTCGCCGTCCACGGGGAGGAGACCATCGACGCGGTGACGCTGCGCGACCGCCGCGACGGCAGCGAGCGGCGCGTCCGCGCCGTCGCCGTGTTCGTGATGATCGGCGCCGACCCGTGCACCGACGCCGCGCGCGGGGTCCTCGACGTCGACGAGGCCGGCTACCTGCTGTGCGGGCAGGGCGCGGCCGACTGCGCCGGCCACCTGCGCTGGCCGCTGCGCGACCGCCGACCGCACATGCTCGAGACGGTCCGCCCGGGCGTCTTCGCCGCCGGGGACGTGCGCTCCGGCGCGTCGAAGCGCGTCGCCGCCGCGGTCGGCGACGGCGCGCTGTCGGTGCGCTTCGTCCACGACGTGCTGATGGGCTGAGCGGGGCGGGCGCGCGGCCGCCCCGCCCGGCCGTCAGTGGGCGTGCGCGTGCTCGAGCGTGGCGGGCGAGCGCGGCGTCCAGGTGCCGTTCAGGGCGACGTCGTTGATGAGCTCGTCCTGGGCGGCGGCCGCGAGCACGTGGTCGCGGGTCTCCTCGCCGAGGCGGCGCAGCTTCGCCTCGTCGAGGTGGACGAGCCGCCCGTCGCGCTTGACGACGCGCCCGGCGACGAGGACGGTGTCGACGAGGCCCGGGTGGGCGTTGTAGACGAGCGCGCCGGCCGGGTTGTTCAGCGGCGTCATCCCGAGCGTGTCGGTGCGCACGAGGATGACGTCGGCCTCCTTGCCCGGGGTGAGCGAGCCGATGCGGTGGTCGAGGCCGCAGGCGCGGGCGCCCTCGATCGTGGCGAACTCGAGCATGTCGCGGCAGGTGAGCCGGATCGGCTCGCCGCCGGCCAGCGACGTCCCGGCCGCCTCGAGCGCGGCGTTGTCGAGGCCGCGCTGGACCGACAGGGCGGTGCGCATGAGGCCGAACATGTGCCCGCCGGTCGAGGTGCAGACGTCGATCGACAGGCTCGGGCGGATGCCGACGTCGAGCAGGCGGCCGGTGGCCGGCCAGCCGTGCCCCATCTGGACCTCGACGTCGGCGGCGACCGAGGCGGTGCCGCCGGTGTCGGCGATCATCTTCAGCTCGTCGTCGGCGAGCGTGCAGCAGTGGACGTAGGTCGTGCGGTCGTCGAGCAGGCCCTCCTTGCGCATCCACTCGATCGGCCGGGTCCTGCCGAACTCGCCGTCGCCGACGTGGACGGTGACGCGCAGGTCGAGCTCGCGGGCCAGCGCCCAGTCGTGGCGGGCGACCTCCTCGGTCGTGAACTGCGGGCCGCGGATGGCGAGCGCCATCGTCATGAGCCCGTCGTCGGAGCTGAAGTACTGCTCGCGCACGCGGCGCGCGTCCTCGGAGTGGGGGACGGGGTTCTGCGGCACCCGGCCCCACTGCTGGTTGCCGGAGCCGTGCGCGAAGACCGTGCGCGCGCCCGAGTCGCGCAGGCCGGCGATCGCGCCGTCGGCGTGGTCGGGCGTGGCGAGGTTGTGCGACCAGTCCAGCAGCGTGGTGATGCCGGAGTCGAGCGCCTCGGCCGTGCCGAGCAGGTTGCCCGCGTAGGTGTCCTCCGGGCGGTAGTACTTGCTCAGCCCGGTGTGCATGCCCCACAGGTAGTGGAACAGCGACCAGTCCGAGGCGATGTTGCGCCACGGCGCCTGCCAGGTGTGGCGGTGGGTGTCGACGAAGCCGGGCAGGACGATGTGGTCCGCGGCGTCGATGACCTCGGCGTCCGCCGCGTCGATCGACGGCGCGACCCCGACGATCCTGCCGTCCTCGATCAGCACGTCGCCGGTGGGCAGGTCTCCGATGGAGCGATCCATCGTCAGCACGGTTCCGCCCCTGATCAGCACTCGATCGGCCAAACGACCCTCCTCTGCAAACCGGACGTCAGACGACGCCGCGAACCTACGCCCTCGGCCGCGCGGTTGTCAAGTAGAAGCGAACAAGTCGGCTGCGGCTTAACATACCGGGCGGCTCTGGCCGCGGCCGTGCCGGAGGCCGGTCTCGCGGCGGCCGGCCCGCGGCGCGCGCTCGCCGCGCGCCCCGGCCGCCGCGGCGGCGCCCGGCCGGGCGGGCGCCGCCGCGCCGGCCCGGCCCGCGGCCCGGGCCGGCCCGCGGTCATCGAAGGCGCCTCCATCGTCGTGGCCGCCGTCCGACGATGGTGCGCCCTCGAGCGCGCCTGGCGTCAAGCGCGACGTCACGGGCGCGCCGGCTCACGGCTGGTAGCCGAGCGCCTCCCCGGTCTCCAGCAGCGACTTGAGGTCGCTGAGGATGAACGGCCAGCCGCCGCCGGCGCCGGTCCCGGCCGCGCCGCCGCCGACGACGGCCGCGATCTGCGGCGCCGTGGAGACGTCGTGGGTCACGGTCACCTGCGTCGCGCCGCCGACGCCGGGCTCGATCTCGTAGGTGACGCGGGTGAACCCGGCCGACATCGCCTCCTCGTCGACGAGCATCCGCATCGTGTGGACGAGCCGCCGCGGCGGGTCGGCCTCGATGACCTCGCCGTCGACGACGACGTCGGGCAGCCCGTGCGCCTTCTGCTGCGGCGTGGCCAGCGAGCGGTACGCGCCGCCCGGCCGCAGGTCGAAGTCGGCCCGGCCGCTGTAGCCGTAGCGCTCGGTCCACTCGGGCTTCGTGATCGCGTCCCAGATCGCCTCCGGCGTCGCCCGGATCCAGACCCGGTGCACCTGGACGGTCTGGAAGGTCGCCGTCTCCATCGTCGTCATCCCGTCTCCTCCAACTCGCGCTTGAGGTCGGCGAGCGCCGAGGCCCGGCGCTCGGTGTACTTGTCGATCCACCGGTCGTGGATCAGCCGGATCGGCACGGAGTTGAGGAAGTGCAGCTTCTCGCGGCCGCGCCGACGGGTCACGACGAGACCGGCGTCCTCGAGGACCCGCAGGTGCTTCATCACCCCGATCCGCGTCATCTCCACCTGCGACTCCAGCTCCGTGAGCGTCCGGCCGTCGCGCTCGAAGAGCAGGTCGAGGAGGAAGCGGCGCGTCGGGTCGGCGAGCGCCTTGAAGACCCGGTCGTCGTCCGTCACCGGGGGAGAAGATAGGTAACCAAAGGGTTACATGTCAAGGATGCGGCGCAGCCAGCCGCGGATCGCCTCGCGGACCGCGTCGAGGTCGCCGCGCAGCGCGTGGTCGCCGGCCACCCGCACGACCGTCCGCCCCGGCGCCGGCGGCGGGATCCCGAACGGGTCGCGCTCGCCCTGGACGACGAGCACCGGGACGGTCACCGCCTCCAGCTCGCCCAGCCGGCTGGGCGGCGGCGCCGACGCGCCCCTTCGCGGCCGCGGCTGCAGCGGGAAGGCCAGGCACAGGACCCCGGCGGCGCCCGTCGCGTCCGCCGTCCGGCACGCCACCCGCGCGCCCGACGAGCGCCCGCCCGTCACGAGCGGCAGGCCCGCGAGCGGCCCGGCGAGCAGGTGCGCGCACACCGCCGTCCACGCCGCGTCGAGCTGCGGGGCGGGCGCCGGGGCGCGGCGGCCCGCGACCCGGTACGGCTGCTCGACGAGGACCGCGCTGAGGTGCTCCTCGTTGGCGACCCGGGCGGCCGCCACGAGGTCGCGGGCGCCGACCCCGCCGCCCGCGCCGTGGCCCAGGACGAGCGCGCCGCGCGGCGCCGCCGCCGGGTGGACGTGGGCCCGCGCCGGGCCGTGCGGGGTCTCGATCTCGATCTCGCTCACGGACGGATGCTCGCACGCGATACTTCCGCGCGTGAGCGCGCGCAACGTCCTGGGAGGGGAGCTGGAGCCGTGCGGGACCGACCCCGTCACCGGCTTCTACCGCGACGGGTGCTGCCACACCGGGCCCGAGGACCTCGGCAGCCACACGATCTGCGCGGTCGTGACCGCCGAGTTCCTCGAGCACCAGCGCTCGATCGGCAACGACCTCACGACCCCGATCCCGCACTTCCGCTTCCCGGGCCTGAAGCCCGGCGACCGCTGGTGCGTCACCGCCCGCAACTGGCTGGCCGCCTACGAGGCCGGCTGCCCGGCCTTCGTCGTCCTCGCCGCCACCCACGAGCGGGCGCTCGACGTCGTCCCGCTCGAGGCGCTCCAGCAGCTGGCCGTCGACGTGCCGTCCGACCCCGGCCCCCTGCTGGAGTAGGGCCGGGGCCGGACCGCCGTCACAGCTCGGCCGCCCGGTCGCGCCAGCGCCGGCCCCAGATCCCCGACTTGCCCGGGGCCATGATCCCGTTCGGGTCGAGCGCGTCCTTGATCCGCTCGTGCAGGCGCCGCAGCGCGCCGTCGTTCCAGCCGAACGTCGCCATGACGTCGTCCATGAGGCCCAGGTGCGTGCGGTACTCGCCGTAGCCGGCCTCGGCCGCCTCGCGCACGAGCAGCCGCGTCAGCTCGAACGTCTCCTCGCGCTGCGCCGCGTCGGTCTTGTCGTAGAGGAACAGGCAGATGTGGTGCATCTCCCGCAGCCCGACGACGATCTGGGCCGCGTAGTCCTTGCGGTACTCGCGGCAGCGGTCGCGGACCATCGTGTACTGGCGCATCGCGTCGGCCCCGTCGGGCGCCGAGATCGGCGAGAAGCCGATGTGCGCGCCGTTGGGGATCCACTCCAGGAGCTTGAGCTCCTCGAGGCTGGGGACGCCGCGGGCGATGTTCGCCCGGTCGCGGAGGATGTGGCCGCCGCGGTCGTCCTCGCCGGCGCGGTCCTCCGGCGTGAAGAAGCGGGCGCCGGGGATCTGCCCGAAGGCCTCCTTGATGATCCCCCAGTACATGTCCATGATCGGCTCCGGGCCGTAGAGGGCGCCGTAGAAGTTCCAGTAGCCGAGCCCGAGCTCGCGCTTCATCCGCTCGATCGCCTCGTCGGGCAGCGGGCCGTCGCCGTCGTGCCACTCGTCGCGCTTGGAGACGACGCCGGCGTCGAGGACGATGTTGCGCAGCACCGGGGCGTTCTGCAGCGGCGCCATGTTGATGCGCAGCGGCAGGATGATGTCGACGATCTGCTCGAGGTCGGACTCGCGCTCGAACGTGATCATGTACGGCCGGTAGCCGGGCGGCTCGGGCATGAGCGCGATGCCCATCTTCGTGACGATCCCGAAGTTCGACTGCGTGAACAGGCCGTCCGGGTAGGGGCCGAAGCCGTACGGGAACAGCTGCCACGTGTTGCTGCCCGGCACCGCGCCCATCCCGGTGCGGACGATGTCGCCGTCGGGGAGCACGACCTCCATGCCGGTCTGCCACATGAAGTGGTCGCCGTACGGCGTGTAGCCGACGCCGCGGTCGAGCGTGTTGCCGACGACGCTGCCCCAGCCGAGGTCCGGGCAGTCGATCCACAGCTTGATGCCGTTGGCCTGCAGGTGCTCGTAGAGGTCGAAGTACGTGACGCCCGGCTCGACGAGCGCGTAGGCGAGGCGCTCGTCGACCTCGAGGATCCGCTTCATCCGCCGGCCGGTGTCGACGACGACCGCCCCGCTCAGGCGCGGGGCGCCGCCGCCGTAGCCGAGGTTGCGCCCGGTCGAGACCGGCGACAGCGGCACGCCCGTCTCGTTGGCGATCCGCACGATCTCCTGGACCTGCTCGGGCGTCTCGGGGCACACCGCGGCCGCCGCCGCGAACCGCTCGCGGCCGGCGATCGGATACGGGTCGCGGTACGGCTCGAGCGCCTCGTCGCCGGTCAGGACGAACTCGTCGCCGACGACCGCGCGGAAGCGGTCGAGGGCGCGCTCGAAGTCGCGCTCGGACACGCCGGGGGCCAGGATCGGGGCCATTCGCTCTCCTCCTCGTGATGGCTCGTCGCCCTCAGGACAGCGCCGCGGGCCGCCGCGCGCAAGGGGCGGGTGCGCGAACCGGACGGGGCGCTTCGCGAAGCGGATAGGCTCGCGCCCGAGGAGAGAGTGATGGTGAAGGCCCCGCCCCGCCGCCCGCCGCGCGAGGTGTCGGTCCGCTGCGCCGACCCCGACGAGGCGCGCGTGATCGGCACGCGCGTCTACCACCCGCACGAGGTCGCGATCCGCGGCGACGCGCGCGCGTTCGCGATGACGCTCGAGGCCGGCGCGCTCGGGCCGCTGACCGTCGGCTGGCTGCGCTACGACACCGAGGTCCGCCTCGACGCGCCCGCGTTCGAGACCGCCTACCAGGTGAACCTCCTCAGCGGCGGGGTGATGGAGGCGCGCTGCGGCGACGAGCGGATCGTCGCCACCGCCGACGTCGCGATGGTCTACCGCCCGGACCGCCCGACCGGGTTCACCGGCTGGCGCACGCCGGCGCCGCTGCTGGGCCTGAAGATCCCGCGGCGGGTCCTCGAGCACGAGCTGGAGCGGCTGCTGGACCGGCCGGTCGCCGGGCCGATCGACTTCGCGCTCGGCCTCGACGTCGCCCGCGGCCCGGGCGCCGAGTGGCGGGCGCTGCTGGAGGCGATGGCCGGCGGGTTCGGGGACGAGCGCGCGCTCGTGCGCCGGCCGCTCGTCGCCGCGCCGCTCGTCCACGCGATCCTCACCGGGCTGCTGCTCAGCGCCCGCCACCGCCACCGCGACGAGCTCGACGCCCCCGGGCCGGCGGCCGGCCCGGCCGCGGTCCGCCGCGCGCGGGCGTTCATCGACGCCAACGCCGACCGGCCGCTGACCGTCGCCGACATCGCCGCCGAGGCCGGGGTGGGCGTCCGCGCGCTCCAGCAGGCGTTCCGCCGCGCGCTGGGGCTGTCGCCGACCGAGTACCTGCGCCAGGTGCGCCTGCGCGCCGCCCACCGCGAGCTGCTCGACGCCGACCCGGCGACGACGACCGTCGCCGAGGTCGCCGCCCGCTGGGGCTGGCTGAACGCCGGCCGCTTCGCCGCGCACTACCGCGCCCGCTACGGGGTCGCCCCGGCGGCGACGCTGCGCCGCGCCCGCTGACCGTGGGCGGTCGCGCGTTGACGGCGGCCGCGGAGCCGTCACCATCCCGGCCAATGGGAGAGGAGACATACGACGCCGTGTGGGCGGCCGCCCGGCCGTACCTGCGCGCGCGCAAGAACGACATCCACGTGCCGATGGCCTTCGACTACGCCGAGCGCCTGCTCGAGCGCCATCCCGAGGCCGACCGCGACGTCGTCCTGCTCGCCGTGCTCCTGCACGACAACGGCTGGGCGGTCGTCGACGAGGAGGCGATCTACGCCGAGGCGTTCGGCCCCGCGATGATGGAGTCCGAGGTGCGGATCGCCCACGAGCGCGAGGGCGCGCGGATCGCCGCCGAGATCCTCGACGCGACCGGCTGGCCGCCCGCGGTCCGCGACGAGGTCGTCGAGATCATCGCCGGCCACGACACGCGCACCGAGGCGCTGTCGCGCAACGACGAGCTCGTCAAGGACGCCGACGCCCTGTGGCGCTTCTCGATCACCGGCACGGCGATCGCCTGCGACTGGTTCGGGGTCACGCCCGGCGTCTACGTCGACCGCACCGAGCCGCAGATCGAGCGCCGGCTGTTCACCGAGGCGGCCCGCGAGATCGCGCGGGCCGAGCTCGCGCACACCCGGCGGGTGCTGCGCTTCGACCTGCTCGGCGACCGGGACGCGGTGTCGTCGTGAGCGAGCCGTCGCGCCCCGGGCTCGACGAGTCCCTGGAGCACGAGACGATGCCCCTGGGGCTGTGAGCAGGATGCTGGAGGGACGCACCGTCGTCATCACCGGCGCGGGCGGCGGCCTCGGCCGGGCCTTCGCCGACGGGTTCTCGCGCGCGGGGGCGCGCGTCGTCGCCGCCGACCTCGACTCGGCCGCGGCGGCGCGGACGGTCGAGGCGATCGGCGGCGAGGGGATCGCGGTCGAGGTCGACGTCGCCGACGAGGCGAGCACGGCGGCGATGGCCGCGGCCGCGCTCGACGCGTTCGGGTCGATCGACGTCCTCGTCAACAACGCGGCCGTGTTCGCCGACCTCGAGCGGGTGCCGTTCGACGAGATCGCCGTCGACGCGTGGGACCGCGTCATGGCCGTCAACGTCCGCGGCCCGTGGCTGTGCGCGAAGGCGTGCGCGCCCGCGCTGCGGGCGGCCGGGGAGGCGCGCGGGGCGGCGATCGTCAACGTCTCCTCGGCGACCGCGCTGAGCGGCTCGCCGCGGTGGGCGCACTACGTCGCCTCGAAGGGGGCGCTGCTGGCGATGACCCGGGGTCTCGCCCGCGAGCTGGGCGCCCACCGGGTCCGCGTGAACGCGATCGCCCCCGGGTTCACGCTCACCGAGGCGGGCCGCGGCCTCGTCGACGACCCCGAGACGTACGGGGTCGCGCGCGGCGCGATCCAGCGGGCGCTGCAGCCCGAGGACGTCGTCGGCACCGCGGTCTTCCTCGCCACCGACGCGGCGGCGATGATCACCGGCCAGACGCTCGTCGTCGACGGCGGGCGCGAGTTCCTGTGAGCCGGGCTCACCCGCCCGCGCCCCGCTCGCGCTGCGCGTGGCGCAGCCGCTCCTCGGCGGCGAGCGCCGCGCGCTCGAGCTCGCGCAGGCGCGTCAGCGACGACGGCCGCGACCCGTACACCCGCGCCTTGTAGAGCTCGTAGCGCTCGCGGGCGTAGCGGGCCTCGGCCCGCAGCTCCTCGAGGCGGCGGTCGGCGTCGCTCATGCCCCGGCCAGCTCCTCGAGCGGCACCGACGCGTCGGCCACCCGCTCGGGGTCGACGGGCGCGGCCGTCTCGACGAGGCGGCGCAGCGGCTCGATCGCGTCCCACTCGTTCACGTGCATGGCCGCGGTCGGGCGGCGGCCGCCGTCGAGCCAGACGGCGACGAGGCGGCGGGCCGCCGCGTCGCCGCGCACGACGAGCCGGTCGCCGGGCGCGTGCAGGCCGACGTACTCGAGGCCGAGGTCGTACTGGTCGGAGAAGAAGGACGGCAGGCGCGCATACGGCTCGCCGGCGCCGAGCAGCAGCCGCCCGGCGGCGATGCCCTGGTTCAGCGCGGTCGACCAGTGCTCGACGCGCACGTGGCGGCGGTAGCGCGGGTGGAAGGCGCGGGCGGCGTCCCCGGCGGCGAGGACGTCGGGCGCGCTCGCCGCCAGTCGCTCGTCGACGACGATCCCGTCGTCGACCGCGAGGCCCGCCGCCTCGGCGAGCGCGGTGTCGGGCGCGACGCCGACCGCGAGCAGGACCGTGTCGCAGGCGATCCGCTCGCCGTCGGCCAGCCGCACGTGCTCGACCCGGCCGCGCCCGCCGATCTCGTCGACCGCGACCCCGGTGCGGACGTCGACGCCGTGGTCGCGGTGCAGGTCGGCGAAGACCGCGCCCAGCGACGCGCCGAGGACGCCCGCCAGCGGCTGGGCGGCGGCCTCCAGGAGCGTCACCTCGGCGCCGAGGGCGCGCGCCGCGGCGGCGGCCTCGCAGCCGATCCAGCCGCCGCCGACGATCGCCAGGCGGGCGCCGGGGCGGGCCAGCCGCTCGCGCAGGGCGTCGCTGTCGGCCAGCGTGCGCAGCGTCAGCACCCCGTCGAGGCCGGCGCCGGCGATCGGCGGCCGGCGGGGGACCGCGCCGGTCGCGAGCAGGAGCCGGTCGTAGCGCAGCTCGGCGCCGTCGTCGAGCTCGACGCGGCGCGCCGCCGGGTCCAGGGCGGTGGCCCGCCGGCCGGTGCGCAGCTCGATCCCGTGCTCGGCCCACCACGCCTCGGGCTGCAGGAGCGCCTCCTCGCGCGGGCTGGCGCCGGCCAGGTAGCCCTTCGACAGCGGCGGGCGCTCGTAGGGCGCGACCGGCTCGGCGGCGACGATCACCACCCGGCCGTCGAAGCCCTCGGCGCGCAGGGTCTCGGCGGCCTTGCCGCCGGCCATGCCGCCGCCGACGATGACGAACGTCCTGCTGGGCTCGGGCACCGCTGACCTCCGGTCGGGGGACTGCCCGGATCGTCGCGCACCGGGGCGGGCGTGGGAAGGCGG
>JADGIB010000086.1 GCA_019683665.1 Solirubrobacteraceae bacterium | reverse complement strand
TCTAGCCTCGCCGGGATGCCCGGCCTCGCCGACCGCTTCGCCGTCGATCCCGAGATCCACGCCCGCTGGCCCGACTACCGCGCGCACGTCCTGTGCGCGGAGGGGCTGGCGGGCGGCCCGTCCGACGACGAGAGCCGGGCGCTGCTGGCCCGGGCCGCCGAGTCGCTGCTCGCCCGCGGCCTGGCCCGCGCCGCCGACCACCCGCACGTCGCGGCGTGGCGGGCGGCGTTCAGCGCGTTCGGGTCCAAGCCGAGCCGCTACCCGTGCTCGGCCGAGGCGCTCGCCGCCCGCGTCCTCAAGGGGCGCGGCCTGCCCGAGGTCAACCGCCTCGTCGACGCCTACAACGCCGTCAGCGTCGCGCACCTCATCCCGGTCGGGGGCGAGGACGCCGGCGCGCTGCGGGGCACGCTGCGCCTGACCGTCGCCGCCGGCGACGAGCCGTTCGAGCCGCGCGACGGCGAGGCGCCCGAGACCGTCGACCCCGGCGAGGTCGTGTGGGGTGACGACGCCGGCGTCACCTGCCGGCGCTGGAACTGGCGCCAGGGCCGGCGCACCCAGATCGGGGAGGGCACGACCTCGGCCGTCTTCGTCTTCGACGCGCTCGGGCCGTGCGGCGACGACGAGCTGCGCGCCGCCGTCGCCGAGCTGCGCGGCCACCTCGCCGCCTGGTCGCCGGGCGCGCGCTTCGAGGTCGTCGAGCTCCCGGCCTGACGCGCCCCGCGGCCCGTCAGCGGACGGCCGGGCGGCCGACGCGGACGGGCAGGACGACCCGCGGGACCGCCTGCGGGTCGTAGGCGCGGGACGTGTCGAACTGCAGCCGCCACGTCCCCGCGGCCGGGCGCAGCGGGAACAGCCGCCGCGGCGCGGTGCGGCGGATCGTCCCGCACTCGCCGCGCGTCTCGCCGAGGCGGACGGTCGCAACGGCGCCGCCGCCGGGGCGGACGTAGTGGACGTAGACGGCGACCCCGGGGCCGAACCCCCAGGCCGAGAAGCGCACCCGGGCGCGCGGGTGCGCCGCCCGCGGCGCCCACGTCGCGCCGAAGCGGGTCACCCGCACCCGCCGGGCCACGCTCGTCGTCGTGCCGGTCACCGCCAGCTCGACGACGCGCTCGGCCACCCCGTCGGGCAGCGGGCCGGCGTCGACCGCCGCCGCGAACGTCCCGTCGGGCTCGGCGACCGCGGTCGCGACGACCTCGCCCTCGCGGGTGATCCGCAGGGGCTGGCCGGGGTCGAACCCGCCCCCGCGCACGACGACCGGGGACTCGGCCACGTAGCACGGGCGGTCGGTGGCGACCCACGCCGGCGGCAATTCGGATAGAACGAACGGCACCCGACCGGAGGTTAGGAGCCGATGCCCACCTACATCATGCTCTCGACGCTGACGCCCGAGGGCGTCCAGACCGTCAAGAACAACCCGCAGCGGATCCGCGAGGTCAACCACGAGGTGGAGCAGCTCGGGGCCACCGTGAAGGCGCAGTGGGCGACGCTCGGCCGGTTCGACTTCGTGAACATCGTCGAGGCGCCCGACGAGCAGACGATGGCCCGCGTCTCGCTCGAGCTCGGCTCGCGCGGCACCGTCCAGTACGAGACGCTGACCGCGATCCCGATCGACGACTTCATCGCCGGGCTGTAGCCCGCACCGCGTAGGCTGCCGTCCGTGAAGGTCCTCGTCGTCGGCTCCGGCGGCCGCGAGCACGCGATCGTGCGCGCGCTGCGCCGGTCCTCCCACACCCCCGAGATCCTCGCCGTCCCCGGCAACGCCGGGATCGCGGCCGACGCCCGCGTCGTCGACGGCGACCCCCTCGAGGTCGCCCGCGCCGAGGCCGTCGACCTCGTCGTCGTCGGGCCGGAGGCGCCGCTCGTCGCCGGGCTCGCCGACCGGCTCGCCGAGGCGGGCGTCGCCGTCTTCGGCCCGAGCGCGGCGGCCGCCCGCCTCGAGGGCTCGAAGGCGTTCGCCAAGGACGTCATGCGGGCCGCCGGCGTCCCGACCGCCGCCTGGAGCGAGCACACGAGCGTCGACACGGCGATGGCGGCGATCACGCGCTACCCGGCCGTCCTGAAGGCCGACGGCCTCGCCGCCGGCAAGGGCGTCGTCATCGCCCCCGACGAGGCGTCGGCGCGCGCCGCGCTCGAGGACGTGCTCGTCGCCCGGCGCTTCGGCGAGATGCCGGTCGTCGTCGAGGAGCACCTGGAGGGCGAGGAGCTGTCGCTGCTGGCCCTGTGCGACGGCGAGCGCGCCCTGCCGATGGCGCCCGCCCGCGACTTCAAGCGCATCGGCGACGGCGACACGGGGCCGAACACGGGCGGCATGGGCTCCTACTCGCCGGTGGCCGGGATCGACGTCGACGACATCGCCGCCCGCATCCACCAGCCGGTCGTCGACGAGCTGCGCCGCCGCGGCACCCCGTTCCACGGGGTCCTCTACGCCGGGCTCATGCTCACCGCCGACGGGCCGAAGGTGATCGAGTTCAACGTCCGCTTCGGCGACCCGGAGACCCAGGCGCTGCTGCCGCGCCTGCGCTCCGACCTGCTCGACCTCATGCTCGCCGCCACCCGGCCCGGCGGGCTGGCCGGCGCGACGCTCGAGTGGGACGACGCGGCCGCCGTCACCGTCGTCCTCGCCAGCGCCGGCTACCCGGCCTCGTCGCACCGCGGCGACGTCATCCGGGGCGTCGAGAAGGCGGCCGCCCTGCGGGCCGAGATCACCCACGCCGGCACCGCCCGCGACGAGGCGGGCGAGCTCGTCACCGCCGGCGGCCGGGTCCTGAACGTGACCGCGCTCGGCGTCGACGTCCGGGCCGCGCGGGAGGCCGCGTATGCTGCCGCCGACGTGATCGAGTTCGACGGGAGGCAGATGCGCCGCGACATCGCCCTGAAGGCCGCCGAGGCCGAGGCCAGCCGATGAGCCGCGACGAGGAGCTGGAGCGCGGCCGCGCGTCGCTGGCCGAGGAGGAGCGCCTCGCCCAGGCCGAGACCGAGGCCGAGGCCGAGTTCGAGGACCTCGACGTGGACGCGCCGGTCGTCGGGATCCTCATGGGCTCGAAGTCCGACCTGGAGACGATGCAGAAGGCGGCCGACGAGCTGAAGGCCCGCGGGATCATGCACGAGGTGCGCGTCATGTCCGCGCACCGCGACCCCGAGACCGTCGCCGAGTACGCGCGCAACGCGCACATGCGCGGCATCCGCGTGATCATCGCCGGGGCGGGCCTGTCGGCCGCGCTGCCCGGCGTCGTCGCCGCCCACACCGACCTGCCGGTCATCGGCGTGCCGCTCTCGAGCCGCCTGTCGGCGATGGGCGGCCTCGACGCGATCCTGTCGATCGCGCAGATGCCGCCGGGCGTCCCGGTCGCCTGCGTCGGGCTCGACAACGCCAAGAACGCCGCGGTCCTCGCCGCCCGCATCCTCGCCGCGTAGGGCCCCGCCCGGGGCCCGCCGCGCCGCCCTGCCACAATCCGCGCCCGTGATCGCGCGCTACACCCGCCCCGAGATGGGGGCCATCTGGACGGACCAGGCGAAGATGGAGGCCTGGCGGCAGGTCGAGGTCGCCGCCGCCGAGGAGCTCGACGGGCCGACCGAGGCCGAGCTGGAGGCCATCCGCAACGCGACCTTCACGGTCGAGGCGGTCCAGGAGCGCGAGAAGGTCACCGACCACGACGTCGCCGCCTTCGTCGACGTGCTCGCCGCCAGCGCCGGCCCGGCCGGGCGCTGGATCCACTTCGGGCTGACGTCCTCCGACGTCCTCGACACCGCGCTCGCGCTCCAGCTGCGCGCCGCCGGGGAGATCATCGTCAAGGGCGCCTGGGACCTCTACCGGGCGCTGGCCGACCAGGCGCGCGCCCACGTCCACACCGTCTGCACCGGGCGCACCCACGGCGTCCACGCCGAGCCGACGACGTTCGGGATCAAGCTCGCCGGCTTCGCGATGGAGGCCCACCGCAACGCGCAGCGGCTCGAGCGCGCGTTCGAGCAGGCGGCGACCGGGGCCCTGTCGGGCGCGGTCGGCACGTACGCGTCGCTGGGCCCGGACTTCGAGGCGCGCGTGCTCGCCCGCCTCGGGCTGCGGGCCGAGCCGGTCTCCACCCAGGTCGTCCCGCGCGACCGCCACGCCGAGGTGCTGTCGGCGATCGCGCTCGCCGGCGCCGGCCTCGAGCGCTTCGCGACCGAGATCCGCCACCTCCAGCGCACCGAGGTCCGCGAGGTCGAGGAGCCGTTCCGCTCCGGCAGGCAGAAGGGCTCGAGCGCGATGCCGCACAAGCGCAACCCGATCACGACCGAGCGCATCACCGGCCTGGCCCGCGTCCTGCGCGGCTACGCGCAGACCGGCCTGGAGGACGTCGCCCTCTGGCACGAGCGCGACATCTCCCACTCCGGGGCCGAGCGCGTCGTCCTGCCCGACGCGACGATCCTGCTCGACTACATGCAGTCGCTGGCGCTGCGGATCGCGACCGGGATGGTCGTCCACGCCGACCGGATGCGCGCGAACCTCGACGCCACCCACGGGGCGCTGTTCAGCCAGCGCGTCCTGCTCGCGCTCGTCGAGACCGGCATGACCCGCGACGAGGCCTACCGGATCGTCCAGGAGGACGCCCAGCGCGCCTGGGACACCGGGACGCCGCTGCGCGACCTCATCGCCGCCCGCGACCTCGGCATCGACCTCGACGCGACGTTCGACCTCGGCCGCTACACGCGCTTCGCCGAGGAGATCGTCGGGCGGCTTCCCGCGTGACGCCGGCCCAGGGGCCGGGTCGCGTCGCGGGTGCGCGCCCAGGGGGCCGGACCCGCGGGCGGCCGCCCCGGCGTCTGCGGCGTCGCGGCGCGCGGTAGCCTGCGGCGCGTGACCACGACCCTCGCCGACCTGCCGCTCGTCGCGTCGGGGAAGGTCCGGGAGATGTACGACCTGGGCGACCGCCTGCTCATGGTCGCCTCCGACCGGATCTCGACCTACGACGCCGTCCACCCGACCCCGATCCCCGACAAGGGCAAGGTCCTCACGGGCCTGTCGGCGTTCTGGTTCGCCCGCACCGGCGACATCGTCGCCAACCACCTCATCTCGGCCACCGAGGGCGTGCCCGACGAGGTGCGCGGCCGCGCGCTCGTCGTGCGCAGGCTGCGGATGCTGCCGGTGGAGTGCGTCGTGCGCGGCTACATCACCGGCTCGGGCTGGAAGGACTACCAGGCGACCGGCTCGGTGTCGGGGATCGCGCTCCCGCCGGGCCTGCAGGAGTCCCAGCAGCTCCCCGAGCCGATCTTCACGCCCTCGACGAAGGCCGAGACCGGCCACGACGAGGCGATCGACTTCGACCGCGCCGCCGAGCTCGTCGGCGACCGCGCGCTCATGGAGCGCGTCCGCGAGGTCTCGATCGCGCTCTACCGCTTCGCCGCCGCCCACGCGCGCGAGCGCGGCGTGATCCTGGCCGACACGAAGTTCGAGTTCGGGCTCGACGACGACGGGACGCTGACCGTCGGCGACGAGGTGCTCACGCCGGACTCGTCGCGCTTCTGGCCCGCCGACGAGTACGAGGTCGGCCGCGGCCAGCCGTCGTTCGACAAGCAGTACGTGCGCGACTGGGCCGGCCGCTCGGGCTGGGACAAGACGCCGCCGGCCCCGCCGATCCCCGACGACGTCGTCGCCGGGACCCGCGCCCGCTACGTCGAGGCCTACGAGCGGATCACCGGCGAGCCGTTCGACGCCTGGCTGAAGCGCACCGCCGCCTGAGGCCCGCCCCGGCGGGCGGGCCGCCGGGCCCCGGCCCGGCGGCCCCGGTCCGGCGACGGCGCGCGCCCGGCGCTCAGCGGGCGGCCGCGCTGCGCGGCTCGCGCACGATCTCCAGCGGCGGCAGCGCGTGCTCCTGCACGTCGACGGCGATCTGCACGAGCGGGGCCTCGGCGCCGCGCGGCGCGACGAGCGACATCCCGACCGGCAGGCCGGTGCGGGCGCCCAGCCCGGCCGGCAGCGCCGCCACCGGGAACCCGGTGAGGTCCCAGGTCGCGGTCAGCGCGATGAGCGGGTCGCCGTCGCCGCCGAGGTGGCCGGGGTCGTAGCCGTGCCCGCGCTCGGGGGCGACGATCGGCGAGCTCGGCTCGAGGATCGCGTCGACGCGGTGCTCGGCGAACCACGCCTCCCAGGCCGCGGTGTGCGCCGCCCGCCGCTCCTGCGCGGCGAGGTACGCCTCGCTGGGGACGCCGTCGCCGCCGAGCTCCAGCAGCTCCCGGATCGACGGCCGGTAGCGGTCGCGGCGGTCGGCGTACGGGACGTGGTGGGCGACCATCTCGGCCAGCAGGATCGTGTTCAGGTCCTGCCCCGACATCCAGCCGGCGTCGTCGAGCTCGACGACGGTCGCGCCGAGCGCGGCGACCGCGTCGCGCGCCGCCTCGTAGCCGTCGGCGACGTCCGGCTCCAGGTCGACGGTCTCCACCCGCCGCGTCACCGCGATCCGCACGCCCTCCAGCGGCCGCGGGCCGGGCCGCGCGGTCGTGGGCAGCTCGCCCATCGGCGCCGGCGGCGGCATGAGCGGGGTCGTCTCCGCGCCGCCCTCGGCCATCGCCTGCAGCAGGACGGCGCAGTCGGCGATCGAGCGCGCCATCGGCCCGGCGTGGTCGAGCGTGACGGCGAGGGGGAGGATGCCGCCGAGCGGCACCCGCCCGTGGGTGGGCTTCAGGGCGCTGATCCCGCACAGGGCGGCCGGGATGCGCAGCGACCCGCACGTGTCGGTCCCGGTCGCGGCTGGGACCATCCCGGCGGCGAGCGCCGCGCCCGACCCGCCGCTGGAGCCGCCGGGGGAGCGGTCCAGCGCCCACGGGTTGCCGACCTGGTCGGTCGTCCCGCCGGCGGCGAACTCGTGCGTGTGGGTGTGCCCGACGAGGATCATCCCGGCCTCGCGCAGCCGCGCCCACGCGACGCTGTCCTCGGTCGCCGCCGGCGCGTCCTCGCGGACGCGGCTCGACCCGGTGACCGGGTGCCCGGCGGCCGCGTACAGGTCCTTGAGGGCGATCGGCACGCCGCACAGCGGCGGCGCGCCGGCCCCCTCGCGGGCCAGCCGCGCGTCGGCCTCGTCGGCCGCGGCCCGCGCCTCGTCGGCGTAGATGCGCGCGAACGCGTTCACCGCGTCCGGCGCGCCGTCGAAGGTCGGCTCGCCGCCGTTGCGCTCCGCGATCGCGGTCAGGCAGGACTCGACCAGCTCGCGGGCCGACAGCTCCTTGGCGCGCAGCGCGCGCGCCGCCTCCACCACGCCCAGCCGGGCGGCATCTCCCTCGCTCATGTCAGGAAGCATGACACTTCTTCGGGCGGGCGGGGCCGGCATCCCGGCCTCCGCCAGGGCGTCGAGTAGCCTGGGGGTCGTGCCGCGCGTCCAGGTCCTCATCCGCCCGAAGTCGGGCATCCTCGATCCCCAGGGCAAGGCCGTCGAGCGGGCGCTCCCCGCGCTCGGGTTCGACGGCGTCAGCAACGTCCACGTGGGGCGCCTCGTGGAGCTCGACGTCGAGGACGTCTCCCAGGTCGACGCGATGTGCGAGCGGCTGCTCGCGAACACGCTGATCGAGGACTACGAGATCGTCTCGTGAAGTTCGGGGTCCTGCAGTTCCCGGGCTCCTGCGACGACCGCGACGCCGTCGAGGCGTGCGCGCGGGTCGGCGACGCCGTCCTGCTCTGGCACGCCGACCGCGACCTGCACGGCGTCGACGCCGTCGTCGTCCCCGGCGGCTTCTCCTACGGCGACTACCTGCGCGCCGGCGCGATCGCCCGCTTCTCGCCGGTCATGGAGTCGGTCATCGAGTTCGCCAACGACGGCGGCCTCGTGCTCGGCATCTGCAACGGCTTCCAGGTCCTGACCGAGGCGGGCCTGCTGCCGGGCGCGCTGCTGCCGAACACCGGGCGGCGCTTCGTCTGCCGCCAGGTCGACCTCGAGGTCGTCGACGCCGACACGCCGTTCACGAACCTCTGCGCCCCCGGCGAGCGCCTCTCGATCCCGGCCAAGCACCAGACCGGCCGCTACCACGCGCCCGGCCTCGACCCGGCCCTGGTCGTCGTGCGCTACGCCGCCGGCCACTGCTTCAACGGGTCCCAGGACGACATCGCCGGCGTGCGCAACGCCCGCGGCAACGTCTTCGGGCTCATGCCCCACCCGGAGCACGCCGTCGACCCGCTCACCGGGTCGGTCGACGGCCTGCGGATCTTCGAGTCGATGGCCGCGCACGTCGGCGCCGCGCATGTCGCTGTCTGAGGCGGTCGCCCTCGGGCTGACCGAGGCGGAGTACGGGCTCATCGTCGAGCGGCTCGGCCGCGAGCCCAACCAGGTCGAGCTGGCGATGTTCTCGCTCATGTGGAGCGAGCACTGCGCCTACAAGCACTCCAAGAAGCTCCTGCGCACGCTCCCGACCGAGGGGCCGCGGCTCGTCCTCGGCCCGGGCGAGAACGCCGGCGCCGTCGACGTCGGCGACGGCTGGGCGGTCGCGTTCAAGGTCGAGTCGCACAACCACCCGAGCGCGGTCGAGCCGTTCCAGGGCGCCGCCACCGGCGTCGGCGGCATCCTGCGCGACGTCTTCGCGATCGGCGCCCGCCCGATCGCCGTGCTCGACTCGCTGCGCTTCGGCGAGCCGACCTCCGACCGCTCCCGCTACCTGCTCGACCACGCGGTCGCCGGGATCGGCCACTACGGCAACTCGATCGGCGTCGCGAACGTCGGCGGCGAGGTCTACTTCGAGGGCCCCTACGAGCAGAACTGCCTCGTCAACGCGCTGTGCGTCGGCCTGGCCCGCCGCGAGCGGCTCATCCGCAGCGCCGCCGCCGGCGTCGGCAACCGGCTCGTCCTGTTCGGGGCCTCGACCGGCCGCGACGGGATCGGCGGCGCGAGCGTCCTGGCCAGCGCCGAGCTCGGCGACGCCGACGCCGACAAGCGCCCGACCGTCCAGATCGGCGACCCGTTCGAGGAGAAGAAGCTGCTCGAGTGCTCGCTCGAGCTGCTCGACCGCGGCCTGCTCGTCGCGCTCCAGGACCTCGGCGCCGCCGGCCTGACCTCCTCGTCGAGCGAGATGGCCTCCAAGGGCGGGGTCGGCGTCGAGATCGACGTGCGCCGCGTCCCGCTGCGCGAGCCGGGCATGGAGCCGTTCGAGATCATGGTCTCCGAGTCGCAGGAGCGGATGCTCTGCGTCTGCGAGCCCGACAAGGTGGACGCGGTCCTCGAGGTCTGCGCCCGCTGGGACGTCGGCGGCACCGTGATCGGCGAGATCATCGCCGAGCGCGAGATGCGCATCCTCGACGGCGGCGAGGTCGTCGGCCGCATCCCGGTCGAGGCGCTCGTCGACGACTGCCCGCTCTACGACCTCGAGCCGGCGCCCCCGGCGCAGCCGCTCTACCCGGCGCCGCCGGCGACGATCGAGCCCGGCCTCGGCGTGCGCGAGACGCTGCTGGCGCTGCTGGCCTCCCCGAACCTCTCCTCGCGCCGGCCGCTGTTCGAGCAGTACGACTGCCTCGTCGGCTCGCGCACCGTGCGCCGCCCCGAGCAGGCCGACGCCGCCGTCCTCGTCATGCCGACCGGCGGCGCGATCGCGGTCGCGATCGACGGCAACGGCCGCCGCGTCGCCGCCGACCCGTACCGCGGCGCGGTCGAGGCCGTGCTCGAGTGCGCGTCGAACCTCGCCTGCGCGGGCGCCGAGCCGCTCGGCCTCACGAACTGCCTGAACTTCGGCAACCCCGAGAAGCCGCACATCGCCTGGCAGCTGACCGAGGCGGTCCGCGGCCTCGGCGACGCCTGCCGCGCGCTCGACGTGCCGGTCGTCGGCGGCAACGTCTCGCTCTACAACGAGGGCGGCGAGGGCCCGATCTACCCGACCCCGGTCGTCGGCATGGTCGGCGAGGTGCCCGACCCGCTGCACGCGGGGCGCAGCGGCTTCGCGCGCGAGGGCGACGCGATCGCGCTCGTCGGCCCGTTCCGCCCGTCGCTGGCCGCCTCCGAGCTGGCCAAGCTGCGCGGCGAGCCGCTGCCCGACGGGCTGCCCGAGGTCGACGTCGCCGCCGTCCGCGCCGCCCAGGAGGCGGTCCGCGACTTCGTCCGCGCCGGCCGGCTCACGAGCGCCCACGACGTCGCCGAGGGCGGCCTGCTCGTCGCGGTCGCCGAGTCGTGCCTGGCCGGCGGCCTGGGCGCCACGCTCGGCCTCGGCGACGCCGACGAGGCGCTCCTGTTCGGCGAGGGCCCGGGCGGCTTCGTCGTCTCCGGCCCCGACGCCGCCCTGCGCGAGCTGGGCGAGCGCGTCGAGGTGCGGATCATCGGGCGCGTCGACCCCGGCGACCTCGACGTCACCGTCGGCGGCGAGGCGTTCGAGATCACGCTCGACGCCCTGCGCCACGCGCACGGGGCGCTGGCCGAGCTGTTCGCCTAGGCGCGTACTCCCGCGGGAGTACCTCCGCGGGGGGATGCCGCGCGCCCGCCCGCGCAGTACCGTTGCCCCATGCGCGTGCTGCGGGACCCGCTCGTGCGCGACGTCGCGGTGGCCGGCGCCGTGTTCGCCGTCCTGGCCGGGTGCGTGGCCGTCCGCGGCGAGGCGAGCCCGGCCGCGCTCGGCGTCTGCCTGGCCAGCAGCCTGCCGCTCGCCGCGCGCTCGGCCTCTCCGCTCGCCGTCCTCGGGGCGACCGTCGTCATCGCCGTCGCCGCCTTCCAGGTCGTCGACGGCACGATCCTGCTCCTGCTGCCGCCCGCGATCGCGCTCTTCACGGTCGCGCTCGAGTGCCCGCAGCGGGTGACGCTCGTCATCGGCGCCGCGCTGCTGCCGTTCGCGCTCGCGACCACCGCGCTGCTGTCCGACCACCCGTTCCTCAGCACCGACACGCTGAAGACGGTCGCCACCGTCGCGATGCCGCTCGCGCTCGGCCTGTGGGCGCGCGAGCGCCGCTGCGCGATCGAGGCGATGCGCGAGCGGGCCGAGCGGGCCGAGGCCGAGCGCGAGCAGGAGGCGCGCCGGCGGGTCGGCGAGGAGCGGCTGCGGATCGCCCGCGAGATCCACGACGTCGTCGCCCACGCGATGGTGGCGATCAACGTCCAGGCCGGGGTCGCCGCTCACGTCGTCGACCGCCGGCCCGAGGCGGCCCGCACCGCGCTGGAGGAGATCAAGCGCGTCTCCGGCGAGGCGCTCGCCGACCTGCGCGCGACGCTCGGCGTCCTGCGCGAGGCCGACGCGCCCGCGCCGACGACCCCGAGCCGGACGCTCGACGCCGTCGACGAGCTCGCCCGCCGCGTCCGCGCCGCCGGGGTCGCGGTCGAGGTCCGCACCGAGGGCGAGGGCCGGGTGCCGGCGGCGATCGAGGCGGCCGGCTTCCGGATCGTCCAGGAGGCGCTCACGAACGTCCTGCGCCACGCGCCGCAGGCGACGCGCGCCGAGGTCCGCCTGGCCACCGCGCCCGACGCGCTCGACATCGAGGTCAGCGACGACGGCGCCGGGGGCGCCGACGCGCCCGCCGGCGGCGGCAACGGCCTGCGCGGGATGCGGGAGCGGGCGGCCGCGGTCGGCGGCCGCGTCGAGGCCGGCCCGCGGCCCGGCGGCGGCTGGACGGTGCGGGCGCGGCTGCCGCTGCGCCGGGGGATGGTGCCCGCGCCCGCCTCATGAGCGTCCGCGTCCTCCTCGCCGACGACCAGGCGCTCGTGCGCGCCGGCTTCGCCGCGCTGATCGAGGCCGAGGACGGGCTCGAGGTCGCCGGCGCCGCCGCCGACGGGGCCGAGGCGGTCGAGCTCGCCCGCGCGACCGTGCCCGACGTCGTCCTCATGGACGTGCGGATGCCGGTCATGGACGGCCTGGAGGCGACCGAGCGGATCACCGCCGACCCGGCCCTGGCCGACACGCGCGTCCTCGTCCTCACGACGTTCGAGCTCGACGAGTACGTGTTCGGCGCGCTGCGCGCCGGGGCCAGCGGCTTCCTGCTCAAGGACGTCGAGCCGGCCGAGCTCGTCACCGCGATCCGGGTCGTCGCCGCCCGGGAGGCGCTGCTGGCCCCGCGCGTCACCCGGCGCCTCAACGAGGCCTACGTCGCCCGGCCGCCCGCGGCCCGCCCCGACGCCCCCGGCC
>JADGIB010000085.1 GCA_019683665.1 Solirubrobacteraceae bacterium | reverse complement strand
CGCCCCCCCGGGGGCGCCCCGGGCGCCCGGCGCGGCGGGGGGGGCCGGCGGGGGCGACGCGCCGCTGGCCGCCTGCCGCTACGACGACGGGCGCGGGCACCCGCTCGCGTTCGCGCGCCCGGCGTTCGGCGCGCTCGCCGCGCTGCACGGCGACAAGGGCGTCTGGCGCCTGCTCGACGAGCGCGCCGGCGAGGTCGCCGCGGTGCGCGTCCCCGGGCCGGTCCCGGCCGACGTCGACACGTGGGACGAGTACCGCGCGCTGGTCGCGGAGGCCCCGCCCCGGGGGCTCGGGCTCGGTGTCGCGGCCTGCGAGGCTCGCCGGTGAGCGCCTCCCGCCCGGCGCCGCCCGGCGCGCTGGCCGAGCTGCTGCCGGACGTCGCCGCGCTCGCCGCCCGCCTCGACGCGGTCGGCTACCTGGCCGACGAGGGGCTGGCGACCGCGATGCTGCTCGCGCTGCGCCTCCCCCAGCCGCTGCTGCTCGAGGGCGAGGCCGGGGTCGGCAAGACCGAGGCGGCGCGCGCGCTGGCCGCCGCGCTCGACACCCCGCTCATCCGGCTGCAGTGCTACGAGGGGCTCGACAGCGCCGAGGCCCTCTACGAGTGGAACTACCCGCGCCAGCTCCTGCGGATCCGCCTGGCCGAGGCGGACGGCGCGGCGCTGACCGAGGCCGACCTGTTCGCCCGCGACCTCCTGCTCCCGCGCCCGGTCCTGCAGGCGATCGAGCACCCGGGGCCGCTGCCCGCGGTCCTGCTGATCGACGAGCTCGACCGCGCCGACCACGACTTCGAGGCGTTCCTGCTCGAACTGCTCGCCGACGCGGCGGTGACGATCCCGGAGATCGGCACGGTCCGCGCCGCCGTGCCGCCGGCGGTCGTGCTCACCTCCAACCGCACCCGCGACCTCCACGACGCGCTCAAGCGCCGCTGCCTCTACCACTGGCTCGACTACCCGGCCCCGGAGCGCGAGATCGAGATCGTGCGCCGGCGGGTGCCCGACGCGCCCGCCGCGCTCGCCCGGGAGGTCGTCGCCGCGCTCGGCCGCCTGCGCGCCGCCGACGTGCAGAAGCCGCCCGGGATCGCCGAGGGGATCGACTGGCTGGCGGCGCTGCGGGTGCTCGGCGCCGAGCGGCTCGACGCCCAGGCCGCCGGCCGCACGCTCGGCGCGGTGCTGAAGTACCGCGAGGACCAGGAGGCGGCGCGGGCCGCCCGGCTGGTGGCGTGAGCGGCGCCCCGTCGTTCGAGCGCGCGCTCGCGCGCGACGCGCCGCTGGCCGCCGCCGCGCTCGGCCACGCGCTGCGCGCGGCCGGGCTGCCGGTCACCCCGCAGCGCAGCGCGACGTTCGCGCGGGCCGTCGCCCTCCTCGGCGCCGGGGTGCGGTCGCGCCTGTACTGGGCGGCGCGGCTGAGCTTCGTCTCGTCGCGGGCGCAGGTCGACGACTTCGACCGCGTCTTCGCCGCCGTCGTCGACGGGACGGCCGACCCCGCCCAGGCGCAGCGCGGCGACCCGGTCGCGCGCCCGCGCCGCCGCCGGCGCCTGCGCCCGCGGCCGCTCGTCGCGCTGCTCGACGTCTCCGGCTCGATGGCGCCGTTCGCCCGCGCCTACCTGCTCCTGCTCGAAGGGGCCGCGCTCGGCGCGCGGGCCGAGACGTTCGTCTTCGCCACCGGCCTGACCCGCGTCACGCGCGCCCTGCGCGACGGCCGTGCCGCCGCCGCGCTCGCCCGCGCGAGCGCGGCCGCCCCCGACTGGGCCGACGGCACCCACATCGGCGGGGCGCTGCGGGCGTTCACCGACGGCCACGGCCGCCGCGGCCTGACCCGCGACGCGGTCGTCGTGATCCTCTCCGACGGCTGGGAGCGCGGCGACCCGGCGCTGCTCGGGCGCGAGATGGCGCGCCTGGCCCGGCTCGCGTACCGGGTCGTGTGGGTGAACCCGCGGGCGGCGGCGCCCGGCTTCGCGCCGGTCACCGGGGGCATGGCGGCAGCGCTGCCGCACGTCGACGAGCTCGTCAGCGGCCACAGCGTCGCCGCGCTCGACGCGGTCGTGGCGGCGATCGGCAGGACCAGGTAGACGACCGAGGAGGAGACGATGCGATTCGAGAACCGGTTCGAGGTGGCGGCGCCGCTGCCCGACGTGTGGGACGCCGTCCTCGACGTCGAGCGCGTCGCCCCCAACGTGCCCGGCGCCCAGGTGCTGGAGCGGACCGGCGACGACGCCTACGAGGTCGCGGTGAAGGTGAAGGTCGGGCCGATGTCGATGACCTACCGCGGCAGCGTCGAGATCATCGAGCGCGATGAGGCCGCCCACCGCGCGGTGATGCGGGCGCGGGCGCAGGAGTCGCGCGGCCAGGGCACCGCGGACGCCGAGGTGACGATGACGCTCAGCGGCGACGGCGGGCGCACGACGGCCGAGATCGTCACCGACGTCGACCTGACCGGGAAGGTCGCGACGATGGGCCAGGGCGTCCTCGCCGACGTCAGCGGCCGCCTCGTCGACCAGTTCGAGGCGAACCTCGCCGCGATGCTCGAGGGCCGCGGCGGGCCGGACGCGCCCGCCCCGGGGACGCCCGGGACCGGCGCCCCGGCCGGCGCCGGCGCCGGCACCGGGGAGGCGGGCGCCGCGGACGGCCCGGGCGGCGCGACCGCCCCGCCCCCGCCCGGCGGGGCCGGCGACGCGCTCGATCTCGGCTCGATCGGCGGCGCCGTCGTCGCCGACCGGCTCGCGGACCCGCGGCGGCTCGGCGCGCTCCTGGCGGTCGTCGCGCTCGCCGCCTACCTGCAGGGCCGGCGGCGCGGGCGGCGGCGCTGACGCGCGCCGCCGCTACCGTCCCGGCCCGATGCGCGAGATCCCGATCCGCGGCGAGGTCATCCGCCTCGGCCAGCTCCTCCAGCTCGCCGGGCTGGCCGACACCGGCGGCGAGGCGAAGGCGCTGCTGGCCGAGGGCGGCGTGACGGTCAACGGCGAGCCCGAGGCCCGTCGCGGCCGCCAGCTGCGCGCCGGCGACGTCGTCGCCGCCGGCGGCGAGCAGCTGCGCGTCGTCACGGGGTGACGAGCACCTTCACCGTGCCGTCCTGCTTCTTCTGGAAGCGCTCGTAGGCGGCGGGCGCCTCGTCGATCCCGACGTGGTGGGTGGCGAAGCCGTCGACGCCGAGCGGGTCCTCGTCGGTGAGCAGCGGGAGGATCTCGTCGACCCAGCGGTGGACGTTCGCCTGGCCCATCCGCAGCTGGACCTGCTTGTCGAACAGCGTGAGCATCGGCAGCGGGTCGGCCATGCCGCCGTAGACCCCGCTGAGCGAGATCGTCCCGCCGCGGCGGACGACGTCGATCGCGAGGTGGAGCGCGTGGAGGCGGTCGATCCCGGCCTTCTGGATGAGCGGGCGGGCGAGCGCGTCGGGGAGCATCCCGGCCGCGGTCTGGGCGAGCTTGGCGACCGGCGCCCCGTGCGCCTCCATCCCGACGGCGTCGATGACCGCGTCGGCGCCGCGCCCGCCGGTCATCGCGCGGACGGCGTCGCCGAGGTCGTGCTCGGGCTCGCGCAGGGCGAGGACCTCGACGCCGCGGGCGCGGACGCGGTCCAGGCGCGCGTCGACGAGGTCGACGCCGACGACCCGGTGGCCGCGGTGGGCGGCGATCCGCGTGCACATGTCGCCGATCGGGCCGAGGACGAGGACGACGAGCGTGCCGCCGAGCGGGACGTCGGCGTAGGCGACGGCCTGCCAGGCGGTCGGCAGCACGTCGGACAGGTAGACGTAGCGGTCGTCGGGCGGGCCGTGCGGGACCTTGATCGGCAGCCGGTCGCCGAACGGGACGCGCAGGTACTCGGCCTGCCCGCCCGGCACCTGGCCGTAGAGCTTCGTGTAGCCGAACAGCGACCCGCCGGTGCCCTGGTCGCGGTTCTGGGTCGTCTCGCACTGCGAGTGCAGGCCGGCCGTGCACATCCAGCAGGTGCCGCAGGAGACGTTGAACGGGACGACGACGCGGTCGCCCGGGGCGAGCTCGGTCACCCCGCTGCCGACCTCCTCGACGATCCCCATCGGCTCGTGGCCGAGGATGTCGCCCTCGTCGAGGAACGGGCCGAGCACCTCGTAGAGGTGCAGGTCGGAGCCGCAGATGCCCGACGACGTGACGCGCACGACGACGTCCCGCGGGTCCTCGATGGTGGGGTCGGGCACGGTGTCGACGCGGACGTCGCGCCGGCCGTGCCAGGTCACTGCCTTCATGTCGCCTCCCGGGTGGTCAGGGGACCGGCTCCCCGGCGCGGGCGGGCGGGAAACCGGCGCGCCGGCGGCCGCCCGCTGTCGGCGATCGCGCTGAACGCCGGGATCGGCGCCGGCGGCGCGTTCGCGACCGACACCGCGCTCGCCGACGAGCTGCGGATCGTCGACCTCAACGTGCGCTCGACCGTCCACCTGGCCAAGCGCGTCGCCGCCGACATGGTCGCCCGCGGCGAGGGCCGCATCCTGTCACGTCGTCGATCGCGGCCGCGATGCCGGGCACCTACCAGGCCGTCTACAACGCGTCGAAGTCGTTCGTGCTGTCGTTCGCGCTCGCGCTGCGCGCGGAGCTGAAGGACACCGGCGTGACGGTCACCGCGCTCATGCCGGGGCCGACCGACACCGCGTTCTTCGAGCGCGCCGACATGGCCGACACCCGGATCGGCGCCAGCGAGCGCAAGGACGACCCGGCGGACGTCGCGCGCGACGGCTTCGAGGCGCTCATGGCCGGCCGCGAGCGCGTCGTGAGCGCGTCGCTGGCGACGAGGCTCCAGGGCCGCGGCAGCCGCTTCCTTCCCGACCGGGCGAAGGCGGCGCTGCACGGCCGGATGGCCGAGCCGGGGTCCGCGCGCGACACGTGACGCCGGCGCCCGGGCGCCCGGTACGCTGCGCGCCGATGGCCGTCGTCGAAGGGCTGTCCTTCAGCTACCGGCTGTACGAGCTCCCGCCGGGCCGGCTCCCGTTCCGGCGCTGGCGCTGGGAGCTGTGGCACGGGTCGACGCTCGAGGCGGCCGGCTGGCGCCTCACCGAGCGCGACGCCGCCCGGGCCCTGCGCCTCCACGCCTCCCGGGTCGGCCACCGCCTGTTCGGCCTGCGCCCGCCCGCCGACGACGGCGCCGGGCCGGACGTCCGCCCGGGCGCCGCGGTCCGCGTCCGCCACGGGGCGGTCGCCTTCACGCTCCTGCCCGCCGGGTTCGAGGCGCCCGCGCCGCTGGCCGTCGCGCCGTAGCCCGCCTCCCCGCCGGCCGTTGTCGGATCGTGGCCGGATGGCGACCGCGATCCGACAACGGGCGCGGCCCGCGCCGGTCAGGCCTCCGCGATCGCGCGGCGGACCCGCTTCGCCGACACGCCGCCCTTCACGCCGACCCCCTGGGCGAACGAGGCGACGCGCAGCTCCTCCAGCAGCCACGGGATCTCGCGCAGGGCGGGCGACGGCGCCGCCCCGGCCGGGAGGCCGTCGAGCTTCGCGCGGTGGAGCGCCTCGAGCTCGTGGACGACGCGCATCCGGTCGAGGTCGACGCCCGGCTGGGACGGCAGGCGCTCGATCCGGCGGGCGGCCGCGGCGAGGTAGCGGGCGACGTCGGGCAGCCGCCGGGCCCCGGTCCGGGCCACGAAGCCCGGGTAGACGAGCCGGCCGAGCTGGCGGGCGACGTCGAGGCGCGACTCCTGCGGGGTCGCCGGCGGCGCCTCGTCGAGCGCGCGCTGCGCCTCGCGGCGGGCGTCGAGCACGGCGACGACGTCCTCCATCACCCGCAGCGTCGTCTCGGCCAGGTCGCCGGCGACCCGGTCGCGCAGCGCGGCGAAGCCGGCCTCGTCCCAGGCCGGGCCGCCGGCCGCGGCCAGCAGCTCGTCGACCGCGGCGGCCGTCGCGTCCTCGATCACGGCGCCGACCCCGTCGTAGGGCGCGGTGGCCAGCGTCAGCCGCGCGGCCGGCGACAGCCGCCCCGTCACCCACTTCGCCGGCGACGGGATCGTCAGCAGCAGCAGGCGGCGGGTCCCCGCCCACATCGCCGCCGCCTGCGCCTGCGGGCTGTCGAGCACCCGCACGCCGACCGTCTGCCCCTCGTCGACGAGCGCCGGGTACGCGCGCACCGCGCCGCCCGTGCCGGGCAGCGTCACCTCGCGCGGGAGCGTCCCGATCTCCCAGGCCCGCAGCCCGGTCCGCTCCAGCCCGCGGCTGGCCGCGCCGAGCTCGGCCTGCAGCCGCGGGCGCAGCTGCGCGCGCACGGCCTCGAGGTCCTGGCCCTCGGCGAGGACGCGCCCGTCCCCGTCCTCGACCCGGAACGTCATCCGCAGGTGCGCCGGCAGCCCGGACGCGTCGAAGTCCTCGGGCGCCACCTGGACGCCGCGCAGCTCGCCCAGCAGCGTCGCGATTTGGCGCACGATCCGCCCGCGGCGCGGCTTCAGCCGCTCGACGACCTGGGCGGCGACGTCGGGGATCGGCACGAGCCGCCGGCGCGCGTCCTTGGGCAGCGAGCGCAGCAGCTCGGTGACGAGCTCGACCCGGAACGCGGGCACGAGCCAGTCGAAGCCCTGGTCGCGCACCTCCCCCAGGACCCGCAGCGGGATGTGGACGGTGACGCCGTCGTGGGCGCTGCCCGGGTCGAACCGGTAGCTGAGGCGCAGCTCCAGCTCGCCCTGGCGCCACACCGTCGGCCGCCCGGCGTCGTCGAGCGTCGCCGCCGCCTCGGGCCGGATGAGCAGCTCGCGCGGGTACGTGAGCAGCGTCGGGTCGCGCCGGCACGCGTCGCGCCACCAGTGGTCGAAGTGGCGGCCCGACACGACGTCCTGCGGGATCCGCGCGTCGAAGAAGTCGACCAGGACCTGGTCGTCGACGAGGAGGTCGCGCCGCCGGGCGCGCTCCTCCATCCGCTCGACCTCCTCGACGAGGGCCCGGTTCTCGGCCAGGAAGCGGTGGCGGGCGTCCCACTCGCCCTCGACGAGCGCGCGGCGGATGAACAGCTCGCGCGACAGCTCCGGGTCGATCCGCCCGTAGGCGACGGTCCGCCCGGCGACGACCGGCAGCCCGTAGAGCGTGACCCGCTCGGTGGCGACGACCGCGGCCCGCCGCCGGTCCCAGCGCGGCTCGGAGTAGGAGCGCTTCAGGAGGTGGCCGGCGAGCGGCTCGACCCAGCGCGGGTCGATCCACGCGGCGGTGCGCCCGAACAGCCGCGACGTCTCGACGAGCTCGGCCACCATCACCCACGACGGCGGCCTGCGCGCGATCCCCGACCCGGGCCACAGCGCGAACCGGGTGTTGCGCGCGCCGACGTACTCGCGCGGGCGGCGCTCGTCGCGCATCCCGACGTGGGACAGCAGGCCCGACAGGAGCGCGACGTGGACCTCCTCGGGCTCGGCCGGGGTCCGGTTGATCGTCACGCCGACGCCGCGCGCCGCCGCCCGCAGCTGCCCGACGAGGTCCTGCCACTCGCGCACCCGCAGGAAGTGGAGGTACTCGTCGCGGCAGAGCCTGCGGAACTGGTTGCCCGACAGCTCCCGCTGGCGCTCGCCGAGGTAGCGCCACAGGTTCAGGATCGCGGTGAAGTCGGAGTGCTCGTCGCGGAAGCGGGCGTGGAGCTGGTCGGCCTGGGCCTGCTTGTCGACCGGGCGCTCGCGCGGGTCCTGGATCGAGAGCGCGGCGGCGATGACGATGACCTCGTCGGCGCAGCCGAGCGGGCCGGCCTCGAGGATCATCCGCCCCAGCCGCGGGTCGACCGGCAGCTGCGCGAGCCGCCGGCCCAGCGGGGTGAGCCGGTCGCCGTCAAGCGCGCCGAGCTCGGTCAGGAGGTTGATGCCGTCGCGGATCTGGCGGCGGTCCGGCGGGTCGAGGAACGGGAAGTCCTCGATCGGCCCCAGCCCGATCGCGGCCATCTGGAGGATGACCGAGGCGAGGTTCGTGCGCAGGATCTCCGGGTCGGTGAAGCGCGGCCGCTCGCGGTAGTCCTCCTCGTCGTAGAGGCGGATGCAGACGCCGGCCTCGACGCGGCCGCAGCGGCCGGCGCGCTGGTCGGCCGACGCCTGCGAGATCGGCTCGATCGGCAGCCGCTGGACCTTCAGCCGGGCGCTGTAGCGGCTGATCCGCGCGGTGCCGGGGTCGACGACCGAGCGGATCCCGGGGACGGTGATCGAGGTCTCGGCCACGTTCGTGGCGAGCACGACCCGCCGGCCGGAGCGGCCGGGCGGGGACGACATCACCCGCTGCTGCTCGGCGCTCGACAGGCGCGCGTAGAGCGGCAGGATCTCGAGGTCGCGGAAGCGGCCCTCGAGCGCCTCGGCGGTGTCGCGGATCTCGCGCTCGCCCGATAGGAAGACGAGGACGTCGCCGCGGCGCTCGCGCAGCAGCTCGTCGACCGCGTCGCCGATCGCGTCGATGCGGTCGCGGTCGGGGTCGCCGGCGTCGGGCGCCTCCGGGTCGCCCACCGGCCGGTAGCGGATCTCGACCGGGTACGTGCGGCCCGAGACCTCGACGACCGGCACGTCGGGGCCGAAGTGGGCGGCGAAGCGCTGCGGGTCGATCGTCGCCGAGGTGATGACGAGCTTGAGGTCGGGCCGGCGCGGCAGGATCGACTTCACGTAGCCGAGCAGGAAGTCGATGTTCAGCGACCGCTCGTGCGCCTCGTCGACGATGATCGTGTCGTAGCGGCGCAGGAGCCGGTCGTGCTGGATCTCGGCCAGCAGCAGGCCGTCGGTCATCAGCCGCACCAGCGTGTCGGCCCGCGAGCGGTCGGTGAAGCGCACCGCGTAGCCGACCGCCTCGCCCAGCGGCACCCCGAGCTCCTGCGCGATCCGCTCGGCGACGGACCGCGCCGCGATCCGCCGCGGCTGGGTGTGGGCGATCGCGCCCCGCACGCCGCGCCCCAGCTCGAGGCAGATCTTCGGCAGCTGGGTCGTCTTGCCCGAGCCGGTCTCGCCCGCCACGACGACGACCTGGTGGTCGCGGATCGCCGCCAGCAGCTCCTCGCGGTGCTGGCTGACCGGCAGGTCCTCCGGATAGGCGATCGCCGGCACGGCGGCGGCCCGGCGGGCGACCCGCTCGGCGGCGCGCTCGATCTCGGCGGCGATCTTCTGCAGCTCCGCCCCGCGCGCCGCGTCGTCGTCGATGCGCGCCAGGCGCTTCAGCCGCCCGCGCAGGCGGTGCTCGTCGCGGAGCGTGAGCTCAGCGAGGCGGGCGTCGAGGTCGGCGGCGGCGGCGGACACCGACGCACGATAGAGGCGCGCGGGACGGTCAGCAGGCGGCGAGCGCCTCGCCCGGCGGCCGGCGGGCGAGCTCGCGGCGCAGCCCCACGAACGCGATCGCGCCGCCGATGAGCGGCAGCCAGAAGAGGACGATCCGGTAGGCGAGGACGGCGGCCGCGGTCTCGGCCGCCGGGGCGCCGAACACGATGAGCGTCCCGATGAGGCCGCCGTCGATGCCGCCGACGCCGCCCGGGATCGGCAGCAGCCCGCCGAGCTGGCCGATCAGGTAGCCCATGAGGATCGTCGTGAGCGGGACGTCGGCGCCGAACGCGTGGAACGTCGCCCACACGACGGCGTTGTCGAAGATCCAGTAGCCGATCGCGCCGCCGATGACGAGCGCGTTGCCGGAGCGCAGCGTCCGCAGCGCCTCGGCCGTGCCGTCGACGAGCGCCCGGCGCGCCGCCGACCACAGGGCCGCCGCCCGCCCGGCGCCGTCGGGCGGCGGGTCGCCGGGCCCGAGCAGCGGGACGAGCAGGACGGCGGCGATGACGAGGCCCGACAGGGCCGCGGGCCCGAGCGTCAGCCACAGCGGCTGGTCGCCGAGCAGGCCGGCGGCCATGAGGCCGCCGAGGACGAGGACCGCGACGAAGTTGACCGAGCTCTTGATGAGGAAGAAGGCGACCGAGCGGCGCGCGATCCGGTCGGCGGGCATCCCGCCCTCGTGCAGGGCCCACGCCCCGAGCGCGAGCCCGGCCGCGCCGCTGGCGGGCACGAGCGACCCGGCGCCGAGCTCGCTCCAGGCGATCCGCGACGCCGTCGACCAGCGCATCCGCGTGCAGAACACCGGGCGGAACATCGCGACGTAGGACAGGCACGAGAGCGCCTCCAGCCCGATCGCGACCGCGATCCACCCGGGCCGCGCGTCGCCCAGCAGCGAGCTCACCTCCCCCAGCCCGGGCGCGAAGACGAAGACGAGCACGAGCACGAGCAGCAGGGCGATGACCTGCAGCGCACGGCGCGCCAGGCGCCGCGGCTCGAACTCGGCCGGCAGGGCGGCGCGGCGTCCCTCCTGGGTGCGCTCCAGGACGGAGGGAAGGTTCACGACCTCGATGATCGCAGAGGTCCGCGATCGGCGGGACCCGTCACGCCACCTCGAGCACGACCTTCCCGATCGCCCGGCGGCGGTCGAGGACGCGCAGCGCGTCGGCCGCCGCCTCCAGCGGGAAGCGGGCGCCGACGACCGGCCGCACGACCCCGACCTCGGCCAGCCGCCCGACCTCCGCGCCGATCTCGCGCACGACGTCGGGCCGGCCCATGACGTAGGCGCCCCAGCCGGCGCCGACGACCTCGATGTTGCTCAGCAGCAGCCGGTTGACCCGCACCTCGGGGATCGACCCGCCGGTGAACCCGACGACGACGTGGCGGCCGCCCGCGCGCAGCGACCGCAGGCTGTCGAGCATCCGGTCGCCGCCGACCGGGTCGAGGACGACGTCGACGCCGCCGTCCGACCACGCCTGCGCCGCCGCCTTCCAGTCCTCGTCGCTGCGGACGACCTCGTCGGCCCCGGCCTCGCGGGCGACCTGCGCCTTCTCGTCGCTGCTGACGACGGCGAGCGTCCGCGCGCCGAGCCCCGTGGCGACCTGGAGCGCCGCCGTCCCGACGCCGCCGGCCGCCCCGTGGACGAGGACCCGCTCCCCGGCGGCGAGCCGCCCGCGCAGCGCGAGCGCGAACCACGCGGTGTGGTAGTTGAGGATCAGCCCGGCGCCCTGGGCGGCGTCGAGCCCGGCCGGCAGCGGGAACGTGAAGTGCTCGGGCGCGACGGCGACCTCGGCCCAGCCGCCGAGGCCGCAGAACGCGGCGACCCGGTCCCCGGGCGCGACCGCCGCCCCCGGCGGCGCGCTGCGCACGACGCCGGCGACCTCGCTGCCGGGGACGAACGGCAGCGGCGGCTTGAGCTGGTACTCGCCGCGGGTCTGCAGCAGCTCGGGGAACGAGACGCCGGCCGCCTCGACCTCGACGACGACCCCGCGGCCCGGGGTCATCGGGTGCGACGCCTCCGGCTCGGGGACGTCGACGAGGGCGAGCGCGGTGTCGGGCCCGGTCAGCTCGGTGATCTGGACGGCGCGCATGGGTGGACGCTATACGGACCGGATGCCCGACTCTCGTCCCGTCGCCGTCGTCACCGGCGCCGCCGCCGGCATCGGCCGCGCGATCGCCGACGCCCTCGCCGACGCCGGCCACCGCCTCGCCCTCATCGACCTCGCCGACCCGTCCGAGGCCGCCCGCGGCGGCCTCGCGTTCACCGGCGACGTCGCCTCCGCCGCCGACCGCGACGCGTTCGTGCGCGCCGTCGAGGACCGCTTCGGCGGCGCCGACGTCCTCGTCAACAACGCCGGGGTGTCGTGCATCGCCCCGGCCGAGGAGACGCCGCTGGACGAGTGGCGGCGGGTCCTCGAGGTCAACCTGACCGCCCCGTTCGCGCTCTGCCAGGCGCTCGGGCGCGGGATGCTCGCCCGCGGCCGCGGGTCGATCGTGAACGTCGCCTCGATCGCCGGGCTGCGCGGCGTGTCCGACCGGACCGCCTACAACGCGAGCAAGCACGGCCTCGTCGGGCTGACGCGGACGCTGGCCGGCGAGTGGGGCGGCCGCGGGGTGCGGGTGAACGCCGTCTGCCCGGGCTGGGTGAAGACGCCGATGGACGTCGCCGACCAGGCCGCCGGCGGCTACGTCGACGCCGACATCGAGCAGCAGGTGCCGATGGGCCGCTTCGCCCGTCCCGAGGACGTCGCCGCGGCGGTGCGCTTCCTCGCCGACCCGCAGGCGAGCGGGTTCGTGAACGGGGTCGCGCTCCCGGTCGACGGCGGCTGGACGGCGGACGCGAGCTGGACGAGCCTGCGCCTGCGCAAGCGCTAGC